>CAZWGB010000001.1:0-69793 GCA_964633465.1 uncultured Woeseiaceae bacterium
CAAGCATCAATTCAGGAAGACTCTCTTTTCAGATTAGATACAAATATGAGATTGCCCCACTGTCTAATATTTACCTCGTCTACACTAGGGGTGGGAATAATTATTTTGACGATGAATCAGGAAACAGCAGGATTTATAGGCAAACATGGCGAGACCCACAAAGCAATCGTTTGGTGCTCAAAGCTCGAATCAAATTCTAATTAATCCAGTTGCCCTATAGTCAAACATGAAAAGACAATTGGCATTCATAGGATTGGGAGTCATGGGTTATCCCATGGCAGGGCATTTAGCAAACTCTGGGCACAATGTTGTGGTGTTTAATCGGACTTTTGACAAGGCCGAGAAATGGTCTTCAGAGTATCCCGGAAGAGTGGCTAAAACGGTAGCTGAGGCTGTTAGATCATCAGATGTTGTTTTTATTTGTGTTGGCAATGATGAAGATGTTGAAATGTTGCTCACATCAGAGCAAGGGGTCCTGGCTGGTCTTGCTCCCAAGGGCATAATTGTTGACCACACAACAACATCTGCAACTTTGGCGGTCGCTATGCATGAAGAGTTGAAAAAAATTGGCTGTTCCTATCTTGATGCGCCTGTTTCAGGAGGTGAATTAGGCGCTCAAAAGGGTGCATTGACAATCATGTCAGGAGGCTCTGAGAGAATTTATAAAAGCGTTGAACCTTTGATGGCAAGTTACGCCCAGCATTCTGAATACATGGGTCCACCAGGATATGGACAGTTGACCAAAATGGTCAATCAAATTTGTCTAGCAGGTTTAATACAGGGCTTATCTGAGGGACTCTATTTTGCCCATTCTCTTGGTCTCAATTCCAAACAAATCATTGAGGTCATTTCAAAAGGTGCTGCACAATCATGGCAAATGGATAATCGTCATCAAACGATGATCGATGATAATTATGAGCATGGATTTGCTGTGGATTGGATGCGGAAAGACCTTAAATACGCCCTTGACGAAGCTCAAAAAAATAGGATAAATCTTCCGATAACCGAAATAGTGGAACAGTTTTATGAGGAGATTCAAACGATCGGAGGAGGTCGCTGGGACACTTCAAGCTTGTTAAAACGCCTAATAGAGAAGCCGTAAAAAACTCAGTTCAATCTCCAGGTGTCAATTGTTTCGTAGCAACCAAAAACTGGCTTTCTAAACCTTCGATTCTATACTTTTTTATTGCATCGTATTTTTTGGAAGATACGAATTCAATAAAGGCCTGTAATGAAGGGTATTCCATGATGGCGATGGTTTGAAATTCAACATCCTCACCAATAACCGTGGTCACTACATCACCCCAGAAGAGGAATTTCAACCCTAATTCTCCACCAATCTTTTCTACTCCTGCTGCGTATCGCAGATAAGAGTTCTTATCTTTAAAAGTCAATAAGTTGACCATAGCAACCGGACCTTCGTGCCCCGATTGAAGTAAATTCTGAATTTGTTCTTGGGTTGGATCCAGGGCCATGATTTAATTGGTTAATTTAGCTGGATTGTTCAAGTTCAATGAGCGTACCCAAAAAATCTTTTGGATGCAGGAATACCACTAATTTATCGTGAGCTCCTAGATAAGGTTCACCGTCTCCGACTATGGTCATGCCTTCAGCGATTAATTGATCCCTTGCTTGAAAAATATCTTCGACTTCATAGCAAACATGATGCAGACCACCTTTGGGATTGTTTGCTAGAAACTTACGGACAGTCGAGGCATCACCAAGAGGCTGCATCAGTTCAATGTTGGTGTTGTCAAGATGCACAAAAACAGCAGTGACCCCATGTTCTGGTAGTGCATGTGGTTGCGAAATCTTTGCTCCCAATATATCTTTATAAATTCGAGCAGCTTCATCCAAATCGGGGACAGCAATTGCAACGTGATTTAATTTTCCAATCATTTTTTCTTACCCATTTTATCTAAAAAACTTTCAACAATAACTTTTGCTTTTGTTTTTATTGGCCTTTTATCTTCATCAATGTTGGCTTGGGTATTTCTCAATTTATCCTGAACGTCCTCATTTTTTTCGAGAGCGTCAAGCAATTCTTGTTTGGTTTCCTCAAGTAGCCATTTTTTTTGCTGTTTGTTTCGATTGTGTTGCAAAAGTCCTGATGCTGAAATAAATTTTTGAAAATTCTGAATAGATTCCCAGCATTCATCAAGACCAATGTTTTCAAGAGAAGAGCAGGCAATTACTGGGACCGACCAGTCTTTGATTCTTGGTTTTAAAAGTTTCAGGGCGTTCTTATAGTCCAGAACCGTGTTTCTTGAGGAAGATTTTAGATCTCCATCGGATTTATTGACCACAAGGATATCTGCCACCTCGATAATACCTCTTTTGATCCCCTGCAATTGATCTCCAGCTCCTGGACTGAGAAGAACAATGAAAATATCGATCATATCAAAGACTTCTGTCTGCGATTGGCCCACACCAACTGTTTCGACAATAGTAATGTTAAATCCGGCTGCCTCTATAATAGCAATTGATTCCCTTGTGGATCTGTTAACTCCACCAAGACTCTCACCCGATGGTGATGGTCGGATGAATACTTTTTCATTCCGACTCAAAGATTCCATTCTTGTTTTATCACCCAATATAGATCCACCGCTGATTGAAGAGCTGGGATCGATAGCTAAGACTGCCAATTTATTTCCATCGTCTAGCATCAATTGCCCAATTGATTCGATAAAAGTCGATTTTCCAACGCCTGGTGAGCCGGAAATTCCAATTCTTAAGCTTGATCCATCAGCACTTTGAATGCCTTCCAATAACTTTTCAGAATGGGATACATCGCTTGCCTTTTTTGATTCCACTAGAGTGATTGCACGTGCAACTGCTTTTCTATCACACGCGATTATTCCATCAACCAGCTCAGTTATTTCAAGTTCTTCCAATTTAATCCTCAAATTCCAGGATAGTCTGATCCACCATTAGGTTAGCGCCTTCTTCTACCAATATCGATTTAATTTTTACACTATTGATTGCTCGTAAACTGTTTTCCATTTTCATAGCTTCAACAATAGCCAACTCTTCTCCAGCCTTGACTGTTTGCCCTTCTTCAACACAAATTTTGATCAACAATCCTGGCATTGGCGATAGCAGATACCTCGACATATCAGGTGCAATTTTCTCAGGCATCAGGCGGTTGAGTTCAGCAGTTCTTTTGCTTGTCACCAATGCTTCTAGGACTCGGCCACGGTATGTCAATCGGTAACCTGGGTGTAAATTTTCTATTTGGAAGTAATGCAGGTGATCATTAACAATTGCTTGGATAACTGGATCATTCGGGGCTTTGTGTAAAACCACTTTAAATACTGTTGATTCAGCTCTCACTTCATAATGCTCTGGAAATTGTCTAATCACTAGATCAATGTTGGTGTGATCAGCAGATACAGACCAAGCAGAATGCTTGGAAACATTTTCTGGAATGAATTTAAGCCTCTCAATATTGCTTTGATGAATGCAAGCTAGGATCGAGGCAGCTATTAATTGCTGTCTGAAGTTTAGTTTTTCTTCTTGGTATCCATCCGGGTATTGTTGTTGAATAAAATTAGTTGCGGTGTTGCCTGATCTGAATCTGTCATTTTGCAAGATGGAACACAAAAAATTCAGGTTATGTGATACACCAGAGATGAAAAATTGATCCAGAGCCAGCAACATATTGTCAATCGCGAGGTTCCTGTTTTCACCATGAGCAATTAATTTTGCAATCATTGGATCATAAAACATAGAGACTTCACTGCCTTCTTCAATCCCCGTATCAACCCTTACCGACTCTAAGTTCTCAGGAATCCGAAATCGCTGCAAGCGACCGATTGATGGCATAAAGTCTCTGTATGGATCCTCTGCATATATGCGTGCCTCAATCGCCGAACCAATGGTTCTAATTTCGTTTTGTTTTAATTGCAAAGGCTCTCCAGCGGCAATTAGAATCATCTGTTTTACCAGGTCCAGTCCCGATACCATTTCGGTCACTGGATGCTCCACTTGCAGTCTTGTATTCATTTCCAAGAAATAAAAATTTTGCTGAGCATCAACAATGAACTCCACAGTACCCGCTGATTCATAGTTCACAGCTTTTGCCAGAATTACAGCTTGTTTTCCCATTGCTTGTCGGGTTTGGTTATCAATAAAAGGCGAGGGCGCTTCTTCGACTACTTTTTGATGTCTTCTTTGGATAGAGCATTCTCTTTCACCAATATAGAGGGTGTTACCAAATTGGTCAGCAAGGATCTGGATCTCAACATGATGAGGTTGATCTATGTATTTCTCTGCAAACACTCGATTATCTCCAAAGCTTGTCTGGCTTTCATTTTGCGCTCTTTCAAATCCATCTATGCACTCTTTATCATTGTTAACGATACGCATCCCTTTACCGCCGCCGCCAGCACTTGCTTTCAGCATTACCGGATAGCCAATTTCATTAGCCACTTGAACTGCATGTTTTGAGTCTTTAAGTACCTCTGTAAATCCTGGGATTACATGAACTCCTGCTCGTTCTGCAATTTTTTTGGATTGTATTTTGTCACCCATACTCACGATTGCCTCAGCTTTAGGGCCGATAAATGTTATTCCTTCATTCGCCAAGGCATGAGCAAAGTTTTCATTTTCAGACAAAAACCCATAACCTGGATGAACAGCATCAGCTTTTGTTTGCTTGCAAGCATTGACGATATTTTCAATGACTAAATAGCTCTCAGAAGATGCAGCACCTCCTATGTGAATTGATTGATCTGCCATCGAAACATGCATTGAATTTTGATCGGCATCTGAATAGACGGCAACTGTTCCAATACCCATTATTTGACAGGTTTTAATTACCCTACAGGCTATTTCTCCACGATTGGCAATGAGTATTTTTTTAAACATTTAAACTGTTGTTTACAGAGGAATGTTGTCGTGTTTACGCCAAGGGTTTGCTTGTTTTTTGTTTTTCAGCATTTCGAAGGAATGACATAATTTTCCACGTGTTTTATGAGGCAGGAAAATATCGTCGATATATCCACGGCTTGCAGCTATAAATGGGTTGGCAAATTTTGTTCTGTACTCCTCAGTTCTTTTTTCAATCTTTTCCTCATCACCAATATCACCTCGGAAGATAATTTCTACAGCACCTTTAGGACCCATAACCGCAATTTCTGCAGAAGGCCAAGCAAAATTGACATCTCCTCGGATATGTTTTGAACTCATAACATCGTATGCACCACCATAGGCCTTGCGAGTGATTAAGGTAACTTTGGGTACTGTTGCTTCTGCATAAGCAAACAGCAATTTAGCACCGTGTTTAATAATGCCACCGTATTCCTGTGAAGTACCAGGCATAAATCCGGGGACATCGACTAGAGTCAATATTGGGATATTGAATGCATCACAAAAACGGATAAAACGACCGCCTTTAATTGATGCATCGATGTCGAGGCACCCTGCGAGTACGAGAGGTTGATTTGCAACCACGCCGATTGTAGAGCCGTTTAATCGGGTAAAGCCAACGACTATGTTTTGCGCATAATTTGGTTGGATTTCAAAAAATTCTCCGTCGTCAACAACTTTATAAATCACATCCTTTATATCATAAGGCTTTGCAGGATCTTCAGGCACTAGCTTATCCAACGCAGGCTCCTCTCTCTCGACGGGATCCTTGGTAGCCACCGTTGGCGGTTTGCTTTGATTGTTTTGTGGCAAATAACTCAGAAATTCTCTGGTCATCAAAAGGGCCTCAGTATCGTTTTTGAATGTTAAATCAGCTACTCCTGATTTTCTGCTATGTGTTGAAGCTCCGCCCAACTCTTCAGCCGTTACTTCCTCATGGGTCACGGTTTTGACCACTTCAGGTCCGGTAACAAACATGTACGAACTGTCTTCAACCATAAAAATAAAATCTGTCATTGCAGGCGAATAAACCGCACCTCCTGCACAAGGACCCATGACCAGGGATATTTGCGGCACCACTCCTGAAGCAAGAACGTTTCTTTGAAATACCTCCGCATAGCCGCCCAGAGAGACGACTCCTTCTTGGATTCTGGCTCCACCCGAGTCATTTAATCCAATTAAGGGAGCACCATTACGAACCGCATGATCCATAACCTTACAAATTTTTTCAGCGTGTGCTTCGGACAGAGAACCACCAAAAACAGTGAAATCTTGACTAAAAACATAAATCAGTTTTCCATTAATTTTTCCATATCCAGTAACCACACCATCTCCAGGTATTTTCTGCTCTTCCATTCCAAAGTCTACTGCTCTGTGTTCAACAAACATGTCCCATTCTTGAAAGCTACCCTCGTCTAGCAGGATATCAAGCCGTTCTCGAGCAGTTAATTTGCCTTTTGCATGTTGTTTTTCGATTCGAGCACTACCGCCACCTAATTTTGCTGCTGCGGCTCTTTTTTCAAGTTCCTTAATATTTTCCTTCATCAGTTGCTCAACTAATTAGTTTGATAACTTTCAACGCTGCTTCAGCGATATTGGTTCCAGGCCCAAATACAGCACCCACACCTTGTGATTCAAGATCGGGAACATCTTTCTCTGGAATGATGCCGCCACAGACAACAATCACATTGTCGGCTTGTTCATGTTTCAGTGCTTCAATTAACATTGGCACCAAAGTTTTATGACCGGCTGCTTGGGTTGAAACTCCGATAATATGAACATCATTCTCAATTGCTTGCTTGGCTGCTTCTTCAGGGGTTTGAAACAGTGGTCCAATATCAACGTCAAAACCCATATCAGCAAATGCTGTGGCTATAACTTTAGCTCCTCTGTCGTGACCATCTTGCCCTAATTTTGCGACCAGTATTCTCGGTCGTCTTCCAAAGTTCTTGGTAAAAGATGAAATATGTTCTTCAATTTTCATGAAATTCTTATCTCCTTCATATTCACTGCGATACACGCCGCTGATTGATTGAGCCACTGCTTGGTGCCGACCAAAAACCCGTTCTAAAGCTAGAGAAATCTCGCCAACTGTAGCTCTTGCTTTGGCAGCCTCAATTGCAATTTCAAGTAAATTAGATGTGTCATTCTTAGCTGCTGATTCCAGTTTCTCCAGAGCAGTTTCACATTGTTTCTCATTTCGTTTAGATTTCACAGCCATAATTTTCTTAATCTGTTGGTTTCTAACTTGCTGATTATCGATTGAGCGGATCTCTACGGAATCTTGTTTCTTGGAGATGTATTTATTCACCCCAACTATTGTTTCTTCACCTTTATCAATTCTTGCTTGTCTAATTGCAGCTGATTCTTCAATTCGTAGCTTTGGAACCCCTGCTTGTACTGCTTTCGTCATACCTCCAAGCTCATCTGTTTCTTCTATCAATTTTCTTGCCTCATTGACAAGAGAGGCAGTTAAAGACTCGATGTAATAAGAGCCTGCCAACGGATCAACAACATTGGTTATCCCGGATTCTTCTTTCAAGATCAATTGGGTAGTTCTGGCAATTTGGGCTGAGAAAGGAGTTGGCAGTGCTAGAGCCTCGTCAAAGGAATTGGTATGCAATGATTGAGTGCCACCAAGTACTGCTGCCATTGCTTCTATTGTGGTACGGATAATGTTGTTGTAAGGATCCTGACTGGTCAAACTTACCCCAGAGGTTTGACAATGAGTTCTCAACATAAGCGACTTAGGATTCTTGGGTTTAAACTCTTTTTCAATCAACTCTGCCCACAGCAGCCTAGCGGCTCTTAATTTTGCAACTTCCATAAAAAAATTCATCCCAATACCGAAAAAGAAAGATAGTCTTGGAGCAAATGCATCAACATTCAGTCCTTTTTTTACTGCTGCTCTTACATACTCAATACCGTCTGCTATCGTGTAGGCTAACTCTTGAGTGCATGTTGCTCCTGCCTCAAGCATGTGATAGCCGGAAATTGATACCGAATTAAATTTTGGTAGTTTTTTTGATGCATAAGCGATGATGTCTGCAACTATACGCATCGAAGCTTTTGGCGGATAAATGTAGGTGTTTCGGACCATGAATTCTTTAAGGATGTCGTTCTGCAAAGTTCCATTCAGTTCCTCCTGAGCTACACCTTGTTCCTCAGCTGCGACAATAAACATGGCCATAATGGGTATTACTGCACCATTCATGGTCATTGAAACCGAAATCTTATCGAGAGATATCTGATCAAAGAGTAATTGCATGTCTTCCACCGTGTCGATAGCAACACCCGCTTTGCCTACATCACCGGTAACTCGAGGGTGATCAGAGTCGTAACCTCGATGCGTAGCTAAATCAAAGGCAACCGACAACCCTGTCTGGCCTCCAGCGATATTATCACGATAAAATTTATTGGATTCTTCAGCGGTGGAAAATCCAGAATATTGCCTAACTGTCCATGGTCTTTTGGCATACATCGTCGCTTTGGGTCCCCTGACGTAAGGCGGAAGACCAGGAAATGAATCTAGGTGGCTGATTTCTTCAAGATCATCTGCGGTATATAGAGGTTTTACATCTATACCCTCCAATGTCTGCCAGGTTAAGCTATCGATTGCTGCGCCATCGAGCTCTTCAACTACTTTCTTCTCCCAATCTTTTTTGCTGGATTCCGTCATTTTTCTCTTTTGTTTACAGTCAATACTTTTTATGGGTCTATTGTATAGATCTGTGCCTAGCAATCATAGAAGATCGGTAGTTAAAGTAATTTAATTATTTTTTAAATTGTTGTTTTATAATATTTTTTTGTATTTTACCCATTGTGTTTCTAGGTAGGGTGGATACAAAAAAAACTGCTTTTGGAACCTTGTAACTTGCCAATTTTTGTTTGGCCAACTCAATGATTTCATTCTCATTTAACTGCGAGTCATCCTTTCTAACAACAATAGCAGTAACTACTTCTCCAAAATCATCATCAGGAATCCCAACAATCGCGCACTCTACAACACCCTTGATATCATTGATCACTTTTTCAACTTCGACGGGATAGACATTAAGCCCACCTGTAATAATCAAGTCGGTTTTTCTACCAACAATTGTAATGTAGCCATCCGCATCTTCCCTCGCTTGATCGCCAGTTTTGAAAAATCCATCCACAGTCAGTGACTGTTTAGAGTCTTCTTCTTTTCGCCAATACCCCATGCAAAGATTTGGTCCTTTAATCTCTAGTTCTCCTACCTCATTGATTGGGTTGGAGATTCTTATTGAAATACCTTGCAAGGGCAAACCTACGGAGCCAGATTTCCTTCGACCATCCACTGGATTACTGGTATTCATCAATGTTTCAGTCATGCCATAACGTTCAACGATCTCATGATTTGTGGCTTGCCTGAAATCATTGAATGTATTGATACTAAGAGGCGCTGATCCAGAGATAAAGAGTCGCATATTCTTGCATTTTGAGTGACTTAATAGCCCGGTGTTTAAGAGTCGAGTGTAATAAGTCGGAACGCCCATCATAAGTGTTGCATGGGGAATGCAATCAATCACCGTTTTTGGGTCAAAATGAGGTAAGAAAATCATAGAACCACCGGTTAACAGACTGCTGTTTATAGCCACGAATAAACCGTGGACATGGAAAATTGGTAAAGCATGGATCAAACAGTCTGTTTCTGATAATTTCCAAGTTTTGATGAGGGTTTCAGTATTGCTGACGAGATTATTGTGGCTTAACATGATTCCTTTAGGTTTCCCAGTTGTTCCTGAAGAATAAACCAATGCTGCAAGAGTATCTGTTGCACAAGCATGGGCTCTATACTCTGCGGACTGGGATTTAGATCTTGAAATAAGACTTCCTTTATCTTGATGTGAAAGAGTTAAAATGGGAATTTTCTTAGGTAAGCCAAATAGGGTTTTATAGATTTTTTCATTTTTTGGGTCGCAAATGATAATTGCTGGATCTGCATCCTCAAAAAAATAAGAAACCTCTGAAGATGTATAAGCCGGGTTTAGTGGATGGTAAACAAACCCACCTCTCAGGCAGGCTAGATACAGGGCAATTGAATCGGCAACTTTTTCAGTCTGGATTGAAATACGATCTCCTGGTTTTGCATTCAATGATTTCAGAGTATTGGCTATCCTGGCGGACTGCATTATCATACTCTCCCGGCTAACTTTCAGACCGTTTTCGAGAACCAAGAGAGTCTTCTCCAAATCTTTACTCAGGACATTATCAAAGGCATTATAGAGATTGTTTTTAATTTCTTGCATCAAAGGAGTTTATCAAAGAGATCATTGTCTAGAGGAGCAATGATAACATTAGGATATTTTCTGTAAGAAATACAAACGACCCAAGATAAACTTATATTTTGGATTATTTTTAATAATGACATAGAGACAAACATGAAATTAGGAATGGGATTAGGTTATTCACCAGCCAAGCTAACAATACCTGTGGAAGATATTTTGGAGGCAGAAAAACTAGGATTTGATTCAGTTTGGTCTGCAGAGTCCTATGGTTCTGATGCCGTTTCTGTCGCGGCTTATGTTTTGGCCTTAACCAGTAAGATCAACGTAGGAACTGCTATTATGCAAATGCAGGCAAGAACTCCTACCATGACTGCTATGACTGCTTTATCGCTGAATGCACTTTCTGGAGGTCGGTTTTTGCTCGGGCTTGGACCCTCAGGACCTCAAGTGGTGGAGGGTTGGTATGGAGAACCCTACGGCCGACCGCTTACAAGAACAAAAGAGTACATCTCAATTGTCAGGAAAATAGTTGCCAGAGAAGAAGCTTTAACTCATCAAGGCTTTCATTACCAAATTCCATACACGGGTGAAGGTTCAAGCGGTCTTGGGAAGCCATTGAAGAGCATCCTTCATAGCACCAGTGATTTAAAAATATACACGGCATCAATCACCCCTGCAGGCTTGAGATGTGCCGGTGAAGTTTCTGATGGTGTTTTCCCTATTTGGATGAACCCTGAGAAATTTAATCTGATCGGCGAGCATGTTGAAGAAGGATTCGCAAAAACAGGACAAAACAAAGGTTACGAGCATTTTGATGTTGCCCCTTTTGTGCCGGTCGCAATGGGAGACAATGTTGATTTTTGTATCCAGATGATGAAACCAATGATGGCGCTCTACATCGGTGGTATGGGCGCTAAATCCAAGAATTTTTATAATGACTATGCCAAAAGATTAGGATATGAAGAAGCTGCTGAAACCATTCAAGATCTTTATTTGGAAGGAAAGAAGGAAGAAGCTGCTATGGCTGTTCCAAATGAATTGGTTGATGAGTGTGCCTTAATTGGCCCAGCTGAGAGAATTAAAGAACACCTGCAGCCATGGAAAGAATTAGATAAATCAGGAAAAATTGGCACCTTGGTTTTGGGCAATGCATCAAAAAAAGCTCAAAGAGTAATTGCAGAAGAAGTATTGTAGAGGAGTAAACAATGAACTATAAATCTGTGTTTCGTTTTTTAATTATTGTACCGATATTGTTCATTTTCGTTGCTGTTGGGCTCGATTTTGCTTACCCCTTTCCAGAATCTGTGAGTAGTTATTACGGCGATCTTGCCGCATTTGGCTTCAGTTGGAAATATAATGCCATGTTATTTTGTACCCTCGCTGCTTTTGCCGCAGATCTGTGTCTTTGTTTCTTTGTCAAGAACTCTCGCGAGATCTGGTTGATGCTGATGGCGATTTTTTTCATATTCTCGGCATCCATGCCAGAGCTGACGATCATGTCACCATTGTCAATTGTTCTGATACAAGTGGCTTGGTTAATGGCAGGGATTAAGATATCAATGGCCTATCTGTCTCCTCCAATCAGAGATCTGTTTTAATCGGCATTCAATATATTAAAAAAAGGGGGCTGTTTGCCCCCTTTTCATTGCTTATCCCAACAACTTCTTTTTTGAAGTGAGTGATATTTTTTTGGGTCTTTGGTGATCAGGAATAACGCTCTCCATGCCAATGTATAACATTCCATTGGATAGAGCTGCACCCTTGACAACCATGTCGTCAGACAAGACAAACTTTCTGATAAAGCTTCTTGCTGCTAGACCTTGATGGACCAAACCTTCAGAGGCTTCTTGTGGGCTATTGCCGCTGATGGTTAGATTCTCTCCTGCGACCTCAACGTCAATATCTTTTTCGTCGAAACCAGCTACTGCCAGCTCAATGGTATATTGATCGTCAGAGACCTTACGGATATTGTAAGGTGGATAATTGGTGCTTTGAGATTTCGAATTTGCCAGAATCGACAAGGTATCAAATGTCCTGTCAAAGCCAACGGCAAATGGTGAGATATCTCTCCAAACCGAGTCAAATATTGTATTAACCATAATCTTCTCCTTTATTAAGCAAGTTAATTATTAATTCAGTAGATCCATTGTTGGCATCTACCATTGATATATATGGGTCCTTTTGTGGACTTCAAGTGAGCAGATAAGAATATTGCAATGACTGGATTTAGAAGTAGAATTTTCTCCAGAGTCTAATGCCAAAAGTTAAAGAGAGCATCCAAAGTATAAATTCAATCCAATTAGGATTGCTGTTGTAGCCAAAAAAGCCTTTAAGAAATACACCAATTCTGCCTTTATCATGCATCACATGCGTATATTTATTTTTGCCACCAAGGTTGTATGTGTAGTAAGTGGAGTTTTCACTTTCAGTGAGTTCTGATATAGGTTCCAGTATGTTCCAAACCCTTGCAATGTCTTGTTTTTCTTTCAATCCCACCCATTCTAAGTGATCGCCTTTAACTATAAATTCTTCTGCTTCATGGGTGCCATAGGCTACCATTCCTGATGCAAAAATGACCAATAACAGGGTAGTGGCTTGGAAAAATGAGCGAAGATTAATACGCCTGCCTTGAATCACAACAAAATAACCGATCAGGATCGCAGCAAACATTCCAGTAAAAAACCCAATGTAGGAAAATGTTTGTAATATTGAAAAGCTGCCCATTAAGAAAATAGCAGTCTCAAATCCTTCACGTAAAATTGCAAAAAAAACTACCAAAAAGACTCCGATACCTGAAGTCGCAATGGCCTTTTTGGTCTGACCTTCAAGCTCAACACGATCGCTGACATGCTTGGAGAGCCAAAAAATAACATACCAAAGCAGTCCAGCAGTTAGGAACATGAACACTGATTCAAACAATGCTTGTATGGAGGCATTGCCAATTGATTGTTTGATGCCATTTAATAGAATTCCAAGAATGCCACTGGCAATTAAAGCAAAAAAAACTCCCAGCCAGAGTTGTTTAATTTCACGGTCAAGGTTATTTTTTTCCAGAAGGGTATAGATAATGCCTACAATGAGACAGGCTTCAAGACTCTCACGAAAAACAATTATAAATTCATTCATGCTTGCTAACCTTATCTTCGTTTAAAAATAGGCAGGAAATACCTTAAGAGACAAGCTTATGGTAATTTTTTACTGTTATTAATAGTGTAGGTTATTAATAATCATTATCATTTGCAAATGATTTTTCCTGTCCTAGGATGCTTAATTCGTAGGGTAGGCGCTGTCTAAAAGTGTTTGTAATTTTTGAGAAATATCTACTCTGGGTTGGTAGTTTGGAATTGTTGGTTCAATCGTGTTGTATAGAGTGTCCCTAAGTCTTGGAGTTCTTTGAGAATTTTTTATAAAGGATTCCATTTTTTCAGGAGTAAATTCCTGGCCATGGATACTTCCTGCAGCTTTTGATATTGACTCATTCATCAACGTTCCACCCATATCGTTGACACCCGCATTGAGACAGGCTTCAGCACCAGCTTGTCCCAGTTTGACCCAACTCGCTTGAATATTGGTGATCAACGGATTCAGGCTTAATCTTGCGATTGCATGCATCAACAGAACTTCTCTGAAAGTAGGTCCTGGACGAGCATGGCCACGTTTGTACATGGGCGACTCCATGCTGACGAAGGGCAAGGGTATGAATTCTGTAATGCCTCCCGTACGGTTTTGCAGATTCCTTAATTTTAGAAGATGGGTAGCCCAATCAGATATATTTTCTTGATGACCAAACATAATGGTCGAAGTGGTATTAATGCCAATTTCGTGAGCCGTTGCAATGACTTCCAACCACCTTTCACTGTTGATTTTATCAGGACAAATTCTATCTCTGACTCGATCATCTAAAATTTCTGCTGCAGTCCCTGGCATCGTTTTCAAGCCTGCTTCTTTCAATTTCAGTAAGAAATCCTTAATGGAACTCCCCAAAGTCATGGCCCCATGATGAATTTCTAAAGGCGAGAATGCGTGGATATGCATTTCAGGTACTTTTGCTTTGATTGTCCTGCAAATATCCAGGTAAGTATTGCCATCAAAATGGGGATGAATACCACCCTGAAGACAGACTTCAGTGCCACCTCTTTGCCAGGCTTCCATCGTTCGGTCTGCAATTTCATCATAAGAAATCAGATAAGGTTTACCTCTCAAATTTTCCTTAGTTTTACCTTTGGAGAAAGCACAGAAGTGACAGGTATATTTGCAGATATTGGTGTAGTTAATGTTTCGTGTGATGACGTAACTGACAACATCGCCGTTGATTTTTTGTCTCAGAGCGTTGGCATGGTTAAGTATGTAATGCAAACGGTTTCCTCTTGATTTGAAGAGTTCAATGACCTCACTGTGGTCCAGTGATTGTCCTTTGAGTGCTTTTTTAACGGCAACAACGATGGAGGAATTCGGTTGCAAATGATTGCTATTCATCCAGTTTTGTGGACGACCTGTATCTGGAATTTGCAGCGATTCTCCACATCGCCACAGGTTGTGTCTAGCGAATCCTTCAGAGTCTGAAAGTTCATGAATGGAACGTTTTAAGCCTAGGTCAAACCAATTTTTTCCTGCGGTGATGTATTCAGGATATATAGTCAATCGTTCTTGAAGTTGTTTGCCTGCATTATTTGTTGCCTTTTTCAAAAGTTCCAATTCTGGCCAGGGGGATTCGGGATTCACATGGTCTTGGGTAACCGGTGAAACGCCACCCCAATCATTAATTCCTGCCGCAATCAGTTCTGGCAGAACTTTCATGTTGAGATTGGGTGGACACTGAATATTCATGTCTGGTCCAAAAACAATTCTAGCCATTGCAAGAGTCCACAACAATTCCTCTATTTCGGGCGCTGGAAAATTCCTCATTTTTGTATCAGGTTTGGGAATGAAATTCTGAACAATAATTTCCTGAATGTGATCGAATTCAAGGTGGATCTCTTTAATTGCCAGGAGACTTTCAATACGCTCCCTTCTGGTCTCCCCAATGCCAATGAGAATACCCGTAGTTAAAGGCACTGAAGCTTTACCAGCGGCTCGAATGGTATTCAGTCTAAGAGCTGGCTCTTTGTCAGGAGAGCCAAAGTGTGGCTGACTTTTTCCACACAACCTGTTAGAGGAGGATTCCAGCATGATCCCCATTGAAGGCGCCACCTCTCTGAGTTGGAGCATTTGTTCAATGGTCATGGTTCCAGGGTTTAAATGGGGCAGAAGACCGGTTTCTTCCAACACCAGTTTTGCCATGGCTTGCAGATAATCCAAGGTTGTTTTGTAACCCAAAAACTGGAGATCTTTTTTTGCTATTTTATATCGTAGTTCAGGTTTTTCACCAAGTGTGAACAAAGCTTCTTTGCATTGCTTTGCTTTTCCCTCTTGGGCAATTTTCAGAATTTCTTCGGGCCTGAGATAAGGATTGTTTAACTTTCTAGGCACTTTTGCAAAAGTGCAATAATGACAAACATCCCGGCAAAGCATGGTTAACGGTATGAAGACTTTTTTCGAAAAAGTGATAACTTTTTTGCTTTCGTCTCTGAGTAAGGATGCCTGTTGCAAAAGTTGCTCGGGTCTGAGGGAATGGCTCAAGTCCAGATATTCATTGATTTGTCTTGGAGCTTGTTTAAGCATGTACTAGTTATAACCTCAAATTTGTTTCATCTCAACGACAAATTTCCAATTACAAATTGTGTCTTTGTATAAAGTTCAAAAATTGAGTATTTATAGAGCTCTTTTTGAATTCCTGAAGATCATTCCACGTATCAACATCAAGACTCAGGTTCTTGATTTCTATAATTTTTGTGTTGATCTTTTGTGCCTTAGCTGCTGCAAGGTGTTTATCAAAACTATTGACACCAAATTGGAATTCCAAAATTGCTGGAAGGTCGAGAATCAGTGCATTAGTCCCATTTTCTTTGTGTGCTTTAACAATGGATAAACCACCTTGGTGCTCGGCTATGAACTTTGCTATATCTGTTTCTTGTACAAATGGTAGGTCAACAGATAAGTAGAGCATCTGCTGGATTCCCTGATTTTGAATCCATTTTGCGGCATGGGTTATCTTTGCTTTTAGCTTCTTTATTTCGGGGTCTTTGAGAATGGTTATTTTTTGATTATCAAATGACTTTAACCATTCTTTTTCGTTGCTTAAAACAACTATTTTTTCAATGCTCCGAATAGAGCAAAGCGCTTCAAGAACCTGAGTGGCTAATATTTGTGTCAGTTCTCTGCGTCGATCACTATCAAGGTGTTTTGATAGTCTTGAGAATGATTCAGAAAAATCATTGATTGGGATCAAAGCCCACATCAGATAAGGCCTTTTTTAGTGTTGAATTTTTGACTAAATACGATCAGATCTTGGGCTAGTTGAATTTTATCTGCATCGGTTTTCATTATCGTATTGGTTACTTCAACTTCGATACCCATGGACTGAATTTCAGAAGCCATAGTTTTGTCTCTTTCGTCAATAATCAGACCATCTATCAACGGTTGATAATGTTGAGCTACACTGGCAACAGTTACTGGTATACCCATTTCATTCATGATCTTTGCAGCAGGTCCTCTCAGTGCTTTTCCCGCAACGATTGGCGAAACAGCAATCACAGGTGCAGCAGATGATTGAATGTATGATTTGATTTCCTTGATTGATAGGATCGGGTCAATGCTTAAATATGGATTTGAAGGACAAAAAATTATGGCAGCATACTCATTGTTTTCTATCGCAGACATAAGTTCGGGTGAGATGGTAGCTTTGGCACTGCCTTTGAATGAAATTTTTCTGATACTAGGCTTGGATTGATGTTTAACAAAATATTCCTGGAACGGCAAACAACCGATGTCCGATTCAATGACGGTTAGAACTGGATCATCACTCATAGGTAAGATACGGCTTTTTAAACCAAATTGTTGGGCAATGCTTTGAGTAATTTCGGTAAGTCTTAAGCCTTTTCCCCTTAGTTCATTGCGGTAAAAATGCAATGCCAGATCTTTATCACCAATCTGGAACCAATTCTCTAAACCCAATTCACCTAAAGCAGAGTGCGTCTTCCAGGTTTCGTCGGCTCTCCCCCATCCCTTTCCAGGATCGTTGACTCCAGCAAGGGTGTATATCAAAGTGTCTGAATCTGGGGAGATATACAAGCCAAGGTGTGTAAAGTCATCGCCTGTGTTGGCGATGATAGTCAGGGTATCCTGTGCTGCAATCTGATCCAGACCCCAGCTCAGTTTCGCTCCACCAACACCACCGCTTAGGGCAAGAATGTTATCCCCGTTCATAGTCAACGAAACAAATCTTCTTTCTTTGGGCGAATAAGGTCTTGGATAGAGTCTTCGGCAGAATCTATATCTAATCCTTGAATCAATACCACAGGAGTTGCTTCATTAGTTTCACCCATCACCAAAGAGGCAGCTGCAGCAAGCTGATCTGCCCAAGCAATGCATGTAACTTGCAACTCTCGTTCAAATAAATCTTTGGCTTTGAATCTTAAGTCCATTAGTGCTTTTACTCCAGCAGAACCAATGGCATGTCCTATTGTTCCCAATCGCCAAGCTCGCCCGATGCTGTCCGTGATAATAATACCAACGTCAATACCAGTTTTTTCTTTAATTTGATCCTTAATTCTCATAGCAGATTTATCGGGATTGAGTGGCAGCAATAAGGCTACTTCATCCTTTTGTTTTGATTCAATGTTGGAGCGATCCACGCCAGCATTGGCTAAGACATGACCCAAACGATGTTCGACAATGATCACGCCATCACTTATTCGAATAACCTCATTGGATTCTTGAAGAATCAATTCAACCAATCTTGGGTCTTTATTTGCTTGATGCGCTATATCCAATGCATCTTGGGACGGATCAACGTCGGATAAACTGACTAGGCGTCCTTCTGCTTTAGAAACAATTTTTTGGGCAACAGCAACCACATCATTAGTTTCAATAACAATGTTATTGTCAGCCAAGCCAGATAAGATTAATTCTCCAAGATCATCATTCTTTTCAATCAATGGCAAGCCGGTAAGAGCAGTTAAGGATATCGAAGGTGGTTGTGACTTGAAATGCATGGCAATCAGGGTGTGTCCAGAAAGAGCCTATATCAGTGAGATGTGATTTTGATGCCAGAAGATTTACGTTTGTACTTCTTATTAATCGAAATAAGAATCGATGTTAGTGCTTCTGCGGCAGCAGAATTTTCCAGCGGACCAACGTGCCAAGAACGTAAACCTAATTCTCCCACAAGTTCAGTGACAAGATTAAGTGCTGCTTCGTTGTTTCCAGAGATCAAAACTTCAGCATCAATTCTGTCATCAGAATTTAACAAATGCGATCCAATATTCTGCAGTGCAGCTATGACGGTAACATCATCTCCCAGGATATTTTGTGCTTCAACAGCCACTGATCCAGTCTTTGGCAGGGAAACCTTTGTAACTTCTTTTTGGAGAGGCACGGTTGTATCGACAAGTATTTTACCTTGCAAGTATTCTTTTACAATTTTCAGAATTGTTTCGTGACTGCTGTAGGGCACTGTGAGTACCGCAAGGTCACACAGTTTTGCAGCTTCTGCCAATTCAAATCCATTTATGGTTTCCAAATCCAATTCTTCTCGCATCGAGCGAGCAAAACTTGTTGCTTTTTCTTTGGACCGTGAGCCTATGATGATTCTATAGCCTTTCTGTGCCCATTTTTTTGCAAGAGCTGAGCCCAGATCTCCAGTTCCACCTAAAATTGCAATTGTTAGATCCCTGCTAGGCATCTGTATTCTCATCGGGCAAAACCCGGACAGCTCCATCTGAAGCAGAAGAGGCCATCATTGCATAGGCTTTCAAGGCTAGACTTACCTCGCGATTTCGACTTGAGGGTTTCCAGGCACTTGATCCTGTTTCATCCATAGCAATTCTTCTGTTTTCAAGATCTTCTGGTAAAAGATTTACATTGATTTTTCTCTTGGGGATATCAATATCAATAATGTCCCCATTTTTTATCAGCCCAATGGCTCCTCCAGAAGCTGCTTCAGGTGAAATATGCCCAATTGAAAGACCAGATGTTCCACCAGAGAATCTGCCATCAGTAATCAGGGCACATTTTTTCCCTAAGCCCTTTGACTTCAAGTAACTGGTTGGATACAGCATTTCTTGCATGCCTGGTCCACCTCTTGGCCCTTCGTATCGTATGACGATGACTTCACCGGCTTTGACTTCGTCGTTCAAAATACCTTCAATCGCATGGTCTTGACTTTCAAATATGTGTGCTGGGCCACTAAAAACCAAACTGTTTTCGTCAACACCAGCAGTTTTGACTATACAGCCATCCAAGGCAATGTTGCCCTTGAGCACTGCCAAGCCTCCATCAAGACTATATGCATGATCAATTTCTCGAATACAACCTCGGCTTCGATCTAAGTCCAGTTCATCGTAACGTTTTTTTTGAGAAAATGGTTCAGTTGTTGGGATCATTCCAGGTGCGGCTGAATAGAATTCCAGTACCTGTTTGTTAGGAGTTCTACTGATGTCCCATTTAGCGATTGCTGCTTGCATTGTTTTACTATGAATGGTGCCAGTATCCACATTAAGTAATTTTCCTTTTTCAAGCTGGCCAAGAATAGCCATCACTCCTCCTGCACGATGCACATCTTCCAAATGGTAGTGACTGCTTGGCGCTACTTTGCAAAGATTAGGCACGCGTCTGGACAGGCGATCAATATCTTCCATGGAAAAATCAAGATGTGCTTCTTTTGCTGCTGCTAGGATGTGCAAAACGGTATTGGTAGAACCACCCATTGCAATGTCTAGCGTCATTGCGTTTTCGAATGCTTTTTTACCAGCTATCTTACGAGGTAAAACCTCTGTATTGTTATCTTCATAATAATCTTTTGCTAATTTAACAATCAGTTTTCCTGCATCCAAAAATAGCTGTTTTCTATCTGCGTGTGTTGCCAAGACACTCCCATTACCAGGCAATGCAAGGCCCAATGCTTCTACCAAGCAATTCATTGAGTTTGCAGTAAACATTCCCGAACACGACCCACAAGTTGGGCAGGCAGATCGTTCAATCGCAGCCAGATCCTCATCCGATACGGAATCGTCTCCAGCAAAGACCATTGCATCAATCAAATCGAGTGTAGTTTCCACACCCTTAACCTTGCTTTTTCCCGCCTCCATGGGACCACCAGAAACAAAAATGGTTGGTATATTCAACCGCATTGCTGCCATCAACATGCCGGGTGTAATTTTGTCACAGTTTGACAGGCAAACCATTGCGTCTGCACAGTGAGCATTGACCATGTATTCTACTGCATCTGCTATGAGTTCTCGAGAAGGCAGGCTATAGAGCATGCCCGGGTGTCCCATAGCAATTCCATCATCAACTGCAATGGTATTGAACTCTTTAGCAACCCCTCCTTGTACTTGGATTTCTTTAGCAACCAGTTGTCCTAAATCTTTGAGATGCACATGCCCCGGTACAAACTGAGTAAAAGAGTTTGCGATGGCAATAATTGGCTTGCCAAAATCATCATCAGTCATCCCTGTAGCACGCCAGAGAGCCCTAGCACCAGCCATATTTCTTCCATGTGTTGAGGTTTTTGATCTATATTCAGGCATCTCTCTTTTTAATCTATTTAAGCGGTAATTTTCTTAGGATATTATTATCTCATTTATTGCTAATAATTCTAATTCTCATGGTACAGTAGTGTCAGAAAATTATTGATTTTTGATCGATTTGTCTCAAGTTTTTATATGGTATTTATCAGAATTTAATATGAGCGAACAAAAAAAAACAGCCAAAGTAATTGATTTAAATTCGTCGCAACAAAAATACTTCGAACAAGAATGGAAGACTGAATTAAATGAATGGATAGAGTCTCTAGATTCTATCAAACACAGCTATGGCAGCCGACAAGTTAAGGAGCTTTTACGGTCCTTGCAAAACCATGCTTTAAGTAGCGGTGTTAGTCTTGGCGAGGCCACACTGAACACACCCTATAGAAACTCAATTCATGTGAGTGATCAGCCAGATTACCCAGGCGATATACAGATGGAGAAAAGAATTGAAAATATCATCCGTTGGAATGCTATGGCAATGGTTCTCCAGGCTAATGACAATGGTTCAGGAGTTGGAGGACATATTGCCACCTATGCTTCAGCAGCAACCCTCATGGAAGTGATGCTAAATCACTTTGTTCGTTCAAGAACCGATGATTATCAAGGCGATATGTTTAATATCCAAGCACATGCTTCTCCAGGTATTTATTCAAGAGCTTTTTTAGAAGGACGATTAACCATTGAAGAGTTAGCTAATTTCAGAAGAGAATTACAACCCGATGGCGGTTTACCTTCTTATCCTCATCCAAGGAGAAGACCAAATTTGTGGCCAAGTCCGTGTGCATCTATGGGACTGAGTGCTGTTTCTGCAATCTACTATGCAAGGTTTGCAAAATATCTTGAAAATAGGGGTTTAACAGACAAAAAAGGCGGCAAAATCTGGGCCATTCTTGGTGATGGTGAGATGGACGAACCGGAAACTCTGGGTACCATCAATATTGCCTCAAGAGAAGGACTGGATAATCTCATCTTTGTTGTTAATTGCAATTTACAACGTCTTGATGGACCGGTTAGAGGCAACGGCAAAATTATCCAAGAACTTGAAGCAGTTTTCAGAGGCTCACAATGGAATGTATTGAAGGTCATATGGGGCTCAGAATGGGATCCTTTATTTGCAATTGACCATAACGATGTAATGCAAAAAAGAATGGATGAAGTTTTAGACGGTGAATACCAAATGTATTCGGTGATATCAGGTAAAGAACAATTGAATCACTGGGCTAAAGACAATCCCGAGCTAAAAGAAATTATGTCCGGTCTTACTGATGAAGAAGTTAAAAAAATTAAGCGAGGAGGCTTTGATCGCAAAAAGCTATATGCAGCTTTTGAGCGAGCTGTGAACACCAAAGGCAAGCCTACCGTAATACTGATTAAAACCTTGAAAGGCTATGGGTTGGGTGAAAGAGCGGAAGGAACTAATACTACCCATCAAAAAAAGCAAATGTCTGATGATGAGCGACTGGAGATTGCACATCGACTTGATATACCGCTCAGTGAAAAAGCAATAAAAGAGGCCCAATTTTTTGTGCCAGATTCAGACTCAAAAGAGATGCAATATCTACACGAGCAGCGGGAAAGACTCGGTGGGTATCAACCCATAAGATTCAATGATTGCAAATCTATAAAAACTCCTAGTATTGAAATTTTTCAGGATTTCTTAGACGGTATTGACCGCTCTGTCTCCACCACACTTTCTTTGGTCAGAATGATTTCAAAACTTCTCAGAGATAAAGAATTGGGAAAATATTTAGTCCCCATTGTTCCGGATGAGGCGAGAACGTTTGGTATGGACGGTTTATTCCCACAGGCAGGAATCTATTCATCTGAAGGACAGAATTACGAACCGGTTGATGCTGGAACCCTTTCGCCTTATAAAGAAGCAAAGGATGGGCAAATTCTCCAGGAGGGTATTTGCGAAGCTGGCGCCTTGGCATCTTTTATGGCTGCAGGCACTGCTTATGCTCATTTTCAGCTACCCATGATTCCGTTTTACATTTTTTACTCAATCTTTGGGTTGCAACGAGTCGGTGACATGGTTTGGGCTTGTGGTGATGCATTGACACGTGGTTTCTTGATCGGCGGCACTGCAGGCAGGACAACACTGAATGGCGAGGGAGTTCAACACCAGGATGGTCATTCACATGTTTTAGCTGCGACCTATCCTAACTTGATGACCTACGATCCATGTTTTGCTTATGAATTGGCGATAATCATTCGAGAGGGCATTCGAAGGATGTATGAGGAGCAAGAAGATATTTTCTACTACTTAACCGTTTACAATGAAAATCATACCCATCCGAAGATGCCAGAGGGAGTAGAAGAGGGAATCTTGAAGGGAATTTATTGCTTTAATAGAGGACCAGAATCTTTAAAGAAAAAATATAAAGGGGAGCCAATCCATCTTTTGGGCAGTGGGAGCATCATGCAACAGGTTATCAAAGCACAAAAACAATTAATTGATCAGGGTATCCCAACCGATGTTTGGAGTGTTACCAGCTACAACTTACTGCATAAAGACTACGTTGATTGCCAACAAACAGGCAAAGATCCTTATCTGGTTCAAGTATTAAAAAATGAGTTCGGTCATTTTATTGCAGTTAGCGATTACATGAGATTGCTTCCAGATAGCCTTGCTCACTTGTTCCCTGGCAACTTTACCTCCCTTGGAACCGATGGATATGGTCTCAGCGAGTCAAGAGATGAACTGAGAAATTATTTTGGTATCAGTACGGAATCTATTGTTGACAAGGTCGTTGAAATCACTAAGTAATCGCCTTCATTTCTTATGCTTTAAAAAGATTGTGTAAGTCTCTCACTTAACAGCTAAACAAGATTTTAAAAAAAATGAGAAATTTTGAGATAGATAGTTCAGAAATTTTAAAACCACAAGATTGGGCTTTTCCTGTTCCTATTTCATATGGTCCAGGAAGATTGAGCGAGATCGGTAAATTTTGCGAATCACTAAAGATTAAAAATCCACTAATAGTTACAGATCGCGGCAGTATAGAATTACCTTTTGTTGAAGAACTAAAAAAGTTTTTAATCCAATCAAATATAGGTTCAGATCTCTTTTTTGAAATTTCACCAAACCCACGAGATGACGAAATAGCGAGCGGTAGTTCCAAGTTTCGCTCAGGAAAGCACGATTCAATAATAACAATAGGTGGGGGTAGTGCAATGGATGGTGGAAAAGCTATTTGTTTAACTGCTAATAACGACATCCCACTTTGGGATTTTGAGCTTGAGCAACCCTCTCCACAGTTAAGTAAAGACAATCCTTTTCCAAAATTAATCTGTATTCCAACAACAGCAGGTACTGGAGCAGAAACAGATAGCACAGCTATGGTTACGCATCTTGAAAAACGTATGAAGTTTTGTATTTTTCATCCCGAGTTAAAACCTTCGTTAGCCCTCCTTGATCCAGAATTAACATTACAGCTGCCTGCTACCTTAACTGCCTGGACTGGAGCAGATGCAATGACACATGCTATAGAGGGATATTGTGTGAGCGGATTTAACCCGATGTGTGATGGCGCTGCTTTGGAAAGTCTCTCGTTAATTTCAAAGAGTCTTTATTTAGCTGTTGAGGAACCTCAAAATCTGGCCGCACGTGGTGGTATGCTTGTAGCTTCCTGTCTTGGCGGCATTGCATTCTTAAAAGGATTGGGTCTAGTGCATGCCATATCACATATGGTCGGCGCGGAGTATAACACTCATCATGGGCTTACAAATGCAATAGTTTTACCTGTCGTTTTACGTTTCAATTTACCAACTATGGAAGAAAAAGTTAGACGAATGTCTGAGGCCATGCAATTTGATGATCATTCAGTTGGATCGTTTATATCCAATATTGAAAAACTTTTGGATAGAATTCAAATTCCCCGAAGTCTAAGCGAGATAGGCGTACCCGCAAGTTGCGCAGGCAGAATTACAGAAAAAGCTATGAAAGATCTGGCTTATGCAACCAACCCAAGGTCAGCAACCTTTAAGGAAATGCATGAGTTGGTTCTGGCAAGTATAAAGAAGGCAAGATAAAAGATGGTTGTGAAGGTAGAGGTGGGACTTGAAGATCTATCTGCAGAAAAAATTGTTTCCCAAATTTTTTCAAAACAAATAACTGCTGAAGAAGTTGTTTCACATTATCTCGCACGCATAAATAGGTTCAATCATTCTTTAAAAGCTATTGTTTCGCTTAAAGATGAGGAAACAATTAGAGAAGAAGCTAAAAATAAACAACTGCGACAAATTAATAAATACCCAGACAAATTATTATTTGGTCTTCCCTTAGCAGTTAAAGATCTATTTGATGTAAAAGGACTTCCAACATCTCATGGTTTGCCGGAGTTTAAGAACAATATAGCAACTAAAAACTCCATAATAGTCGAACGCCTAATAAATCATGGCGCAATAATAATTGGTAAAACCAATACCCCTGAACTGGGAGTAGGCTCTCACACCACGAATAAGCTATTTGGTGCTACAGCAAATGTTTACGATACTGCAAAATCAGCTGGGGGCTCCAGCGGTGGTGCGGCCTCGGCAGTAGCAGCATCTCTGATTCCTTTTGCAGATGGTTCAGATATGATGGGATCGTGTCGTAATCCTGCTGCGTATGCAAACCTATATGGATTTAGGCCAACACCTGGCTTAATTCCTGAACATCGAAATGTTAAAACAGATAATAAATTTCCACTTTTATCTACTCCCGGTTGCTTGGCTCGAACCCCTAATGAAATGGGGTTGTTGCTTGATGCAATAACTGGAAAACATGCATCGGACCCATTCTCTTTCAATGCTTTATCTTCTTTCAGAGAAAATCAAATGAGTGACGATGCATTTTCCAAGCTCAAAATAGGGTGGCTTTCAGATATGAATGGTCACTATGAATTTGAGACCGGAATAATAGATATGTGTGAAAAAGTACTGAATGGTCTAGAGACAACCAAAGTCCAAGTTGAGCACTTAAAATCACAGATTAGCCCAACAGATTTGTGGGATAGTTGGACAACTCTTCGTGCAAAAAATATTTTTGATGAATTAAGTGAAATCAATTTAATCAATCAAGTCAGTTTGGGCTTTCCAGTTCAATGGGAATATCAAAAAGGGGAGAAAATAAAATTTGATGATACTGAATTGGCCTTGGTGCAAAGAAAAAAATGTATGGATCAGGCGGAAAAGCTTTTTAAAAATTTTGATTTTCTTGTTATACCTTCTGCACAAATTTTTCCTTTTAAAAAAGAATTAAACTATCCTGAAAAAATTTCTGGACACACTTTAGATACTTATCATCGATGGATGGAGGTTGTAATTCTTGCAAGCTTGCTGGGTTTACCGGCAATATCAGTACCTGTGGGATTTAATCAAAAAGGTTTACCTATGGGAATGCAGATTATTGGGAAAAAAGGTGATGACTTGAAAGTGGTTTCTTTTGCTAAGAAATATGAAGAGCTCTTCACTTTTTCTCAAAACAGGCCTAAAAATTTTTTTAACTTAAAGACACCCTGAGTAACTTGCCTAAATGGAGAGGGGGATTATTCCTAAGGTTGCCTGGTCTATTGTTTCAATTCATCGGCAATTCTTTTAATGTGTTCCGGTCTTGTTGTGCAGCAGCCACCAACCACATAAGCGCCCTCATCAATCCAAATTTTAGCCTCTTTTGCATATTCCTCAGCTGTAATGGGCAGGGTATTTGCATAGTGATTTACATCTATATCTACAGTTTCTCCCAGATCCTGAATTGATTTTTGTTCTTTGAGTTTTCTAGAGTTGGCATAGATTCCAAAATTTATTGCTTTTTTAAGTATTCCTATTGTATTTGTGGCTATATCAGCAGCACAGCAGTTGATTAACTGGCATTCGATATCCAACTGATTGGCCTCCGTTATGGCGTCTATTAATTTTTCCCCACTGGGTAATGTGTCTCCTGAAACCCCTTTGTTGGTCCAGCTCAGCCAAACATGGTCACTAAATTCCAAGGCATTCTTTGCTGCATTGATGCCTTCTCTAATGGAACCCATTGTTTCACATATGATTAAGTCCACGTTTTGTTGTATGAATGATCCAAGATTTGAATAATAGTCATCAAGCACATCATTGCTGGGTGTAAGGTCTGGCCGAAAATTGGTCTCAATAGGTGGAAAGGATCCGGCTATGAGAACCTCAGGAAATCCTTGTCTAGATTCTTCAGCTAGATCAATTGCCAATCTGGTTAGATTTTCAAATTCGCTTTCAATGCCTTCTCTTTTGAGTATGTTTGGTGTGACGTAGTAATTGTTGGTGATGATCACATTACAGCCTGCTTTGATGTTGTCTTTATGTATTTCAACCACTGCATTGGGAGATTTAATTAGTGCCGAGACCGACCAAATGGAAGTTTTCCAATCAGGGACCTCAAAGCCACGTTGATGCAGTTCATCACCCATGCCGCTGTCTAGAAGATATTTCATAATGTTTTTTTAAATATTGAATTCTTAATGGTCTTCTTCAAATCGAGAGATCGTACAAATTGAAAGGCCTGTTAAATGTTTAATTTCCCGATGCGTGTATCCCTGATCCAGTAAATGAATAACAAGGGGAGTTGTATTAGAGTATCTTTCTTTTTTGCTACCAATGCTCATCTCATCGTCATTGATGTAATCGTTTTTCTTCATTTATTATTTCTCCTTACTTATCTTGAGTCCATTAAAAAAAAACTTGCCAGCATTTGCTAAACAAGTTCTCGATCAAAGTAGAGATCCTCTTTAGCGGTATTTATTAAGCACCCGCAAGCCGGTACAAATCGGTGCTATGTCATGAAGTATTAACTGCAATTAAGAAATAATCAAGTATTAATTCTGCTATAGATATTGCCTTAGGGAATAATCAAAAATTTATTTTAGGAGATTTATCCGTTTGGTAATAATAAATGTACAAAATCGGCAATAATCCTGCTGAATTGATTATAAATAAAACGAGAAACCATCCAAGTTGTCGGTTTCTAGCAGCCTTCCAAAGGGAAATTGCTTTCCAAGTTATAGACCATATAATCAAAGGGATCATCCAATAATAAAGTAATGGTTGCTCAAGCATTTTCGCTCATTCTTTTTTCTGCTCTCTTTTTTTTCTGAATCGTCTAAGAGTTAGTGTACGCCATAATTTTCTGGTCAGTCTAATTAATTTATCCAGTTTACCTGATGAATAATAGGTGAGATCATCTTTTGTAATCTCATTGTATTGTCTGAAGTATTTGTGTTTAATCCAGGCATTAAGATCCGTTTGTTTAGAGAAATTGTAAAGCCAGCGTTTAATGAATTGATTTTTGGAATTAAGACTCATAGCCGCACCAAAATCAATCAGGTAAGGTTGGTTCTTCTCACCAATTAAAATGTTGTCCTTTCGTTTTAAATCGCCATGACTGACTCCGGCTTCATGGATTGATAAAATAAGAGCGAGTAGATCTATAAAAAACTGATCTCGATTCTCAAGCGTATATTCTTTTTCTCTGTAAGAATCGCCATCTATGTATTCGAGGATTAGACTGCCATCGTCACTCAGCCCATAACATTTAGGAATGCCCGCGATGCCTTCTAATCTTTGATAAATTTTGTATTCATGCTGGATAAAATGTTTGCTGACACGTCTTGTAAAAACACCAATTTTATTGGTTCTTTTAATTAAAAAAAATTGCTCATCCACCAGCACTTTAAATGCAATTCCTTGATGACCTTGATTTGTTAGTCGAACCAAATCAATATCTTCGTCTGAACGAAGTCTTTGGTTAATATTTTCGAAAATCTTTTTCGGTAATTGAGTTTTTGATGTCATTACAACCTGTTGGTTAGGAGTATCAACCAGAATAAAATAAAGACAAAAATTACTGGCTCATAATTATTCTTTAGGCTTTTTTCCCAAGACCATTGAGTAAGATTCAAACTGTTGAATTTAAATTTAGGCATTAAGGCAGGTGTTTGCTGAGACCAAGAATCCCATGTTTCAGAAAACAGTGATTTTAATTTTCGGTCCTCATACTCAATTGCAGTCGGGTAGTAAAACCAAAAAAAGATAATTGAGATCAGAAAAGCTGAGATAAAACCAGTAGCAAAAGACATGCCAGTGAGAATCAAGATATTGCCTGTGTAAAGAGGATGTCTGATATAGGCATAAGGACCTGATGTTGACAGTTCTTTGTTCTTTAACACGAACCCAGAGGCATATAAACGAATAAGCAAACCATCCAAAACTAATACGCATCCAAGAATAAAAAGATATAAAGTGGGCTCAGCAAATACAGCGAAAAGTACAACTAGTATTGCACCAATGCTCTGTCTTGAAAATTCATGGTATCGAAGTTCTCGAATAAAATACTGGATCCCTGTTAATTCTTTGAGTCCCTCAGTTCGGTGTGACACGGTTCTAGGATGCTCCACTCCGTTTTTGATTGATCATTTCGACAAAAGATTGGTTTACTTCGGTAATGCCTTGTTTTTTTGCTTCTGCAATGATTCCTTTTAATGCGGTTTTAACAAAGACTTTTGGAATACCGGTTAGCTGTTTACAGGCATTCTCTGTAAATGTTACTTCTGTATCAATTCTATTCGCGATGTACATCACAGCATCGTGTTTGGCGCCTTTTCCTTCTGGGGTTGGTAACCAAAAAGCTTTTTTATGTTTTGCAAACCAGAATTGGTTGGCATTTCTAAATCCAAAACTAATAGGCATATTCGGTATTTTCATATCATCGCCTAAATCTAAATTTTTTCTCCAGCGTTCCCGTAAAAAGATATGATTAATTTTAAGCAAAAGGTACTCGGTATCTTCAGTTCCTTTATAGTGGAAATCTTCAGGGTTATCATTTAATTCACATTCACACACTTGAAATGCATTCTTAATTATTTTTGGTCTATCTGGGTCATTTCGATAAGCAATAGTTGGAGTTTCCTCAAGTTCAAAAGGACAATCTTTCATTTTGTCTTCGGGTTCCTGGCCTGGGTAGCCTAAATCTACTATGGGTTTTATTTTGCTCTGATCATATTCTATCCAATGCATCGCGCATTTTTTGACTCTTTTTAAGTTAGTTGAAGTATTTGATCCTCTTCTCGAGATAACAATCCATTCTCTTCTGTTGATTACACCAAATGGGAAAGAAAGCTGATAAGGACCAATAGTTGTTATGCCTTTTTCACTTACAGTTGTAATAAGAGCAAAAGAGCTTAGGAAATAAGCACTGGATTGATACCAGTTATTGTGCATAGGGCTTTCAACCCAATTATCTTTTGTTTTTTTCTTAAAAAAATTAAGCAATGGAGTATCCCCTTTTTTGCTAACAAAGATTCTAACCGTTTTATGTTTAAAGTAATAATGCTAATTTATATTTCTAGTTTAATAAAAATGGTAAATAAGATGACTCGGGGATTTATACCACTCTTTTTATACATTTTCAGTGTTAGTGTGCAAGCTGTTCCAACATCCGAGGAGCTAGATAATGCTGATTATTTAAAAGGCAAGCAAGCTTTTCAACAACGTTGCAGTGCTTGCCATACCTTAACTGAAAACAGTGCCAATATAATTGGGCCAAATCTCTGGCATATATTTGATGCGGGTGTTGGTGATGATATCAATTTTAGCTACTCAGCCTCAATGGGTTCCTCTGATTTAATTTGGGATATAGAATTGATCTATAAATTTTTGCGAGACCCTCGAAAGTTCTTTCCAGATACCAATATGATTATCCCTGAGCCCGTTCCGAAAGAATTGTTGGCCGACATGATTGCTTTTATGATGCTTGAAACAGATGCTCCGAATAAACCAAACATAGAGAGAGTATTTATTGCAGAAAACATGGACAAAAGTCTTCCTATTTCTGAACGCTTTCCTAGCTTTTGGAATCATTTAATGTCCAACACAACTCACTACAGATTGGTTACCAATAATACTGAGTTTGAATTTGATGCTTATTTTAATACCAATGGTTCCGTTTCAACTAACCTTAAGGGTGTAGAGGGTTTTTGGCATGTAACAGATCAGGATATGTTTTGCTATGCAATTCATCGTCTACCCTTTTTGACATCAGAATTTGTTGAATGCTTCCCAATAGCTGCAATGGCAATACCTCGATTTGCTAAAGAGCTTTGGCGCTCAAAACCCATCGAAGGTACAATTCTTCATGGCGGGATTTTGCCCGGAAGACCCACAAAATAAAAAAAGTTATAATTGAAAAAATGATAGATCTCAAAGAACTCAGTGATTCGCTTATCGGTAAGGTTAGAGGTAACCCGGTTGCTATTAGTTTGTTTAAAGAGGCAATACCTACATCCTACCAACAACAAAAAGTTGTTCCATGTTCGATTGTTCGTCATGCCATGGACAAAGGGGAAATTGTTTCCTTTGATCAACACCATCATGATTGCACTACTGGAGTTTACACTGCCGGTGTCGATCCTGGCACAGAGGAGATTAGAAATGGGCAGTATTTAGCAAGAAACATACCTGCTTACACAGATCTAGGCGCTGAAAGGATTAAAACAGGTGATTATGTTTTGCCTCAAAATACAGTAGTTGGGATTGGAGCAGCACCTCTTGCAAATGTACCCCAAGGCATCCAGGTTGACTGGGTCGTTGTGGTTTGTACCCCACATTGGGCTAATTTTATCGGAGGTGCACGCACCGTCATAGACGGGACTCCTCCCAGAGGTGCATGCGGTTCATCATTTTGCAGTGATCTTTTTGCTACGCCTTGGCACGATGACAATGTTGTCATCACTCCTGGAGATTTGGGCGGTCGAATGAACAACCGTCTTAAACCCGAAGAAATGTTTGTAGTTGTTCCCAATCAATACCTAGAGAGTTTGTTTAATATTATGACTTCCACTCCCGATGCAAGGGCAGTTTTGGAAGCGACTAAACCTGAAGATTCTGAATATTGGGAAAAACGCAAACGATCTAAACAGGCAAAAAAAGCCAAGGCTTCCAAAACATCCAAGGACAGCTTGGATGCAAAACTGAGTATGTCTTGGGAACAAGAAGCAAAAGATCTGATTGCCATGACGCCTCCTGGAATTATTGAAATGGCAATAAACAATGTGGAAGATTTTGCTAGAGACATGGGTGTGGAGCGTATTACTAAAACCGTGGTTCTTGATCAGATGAAGAGTATTGGCATGGATCCATCGATGCTGAATTAACTTTCATGAAAGACAAAATATGCTTAATCACTGGGACAGCCAGTGGGATGGGAAGAGTTGCAGCTAAATCACTAGCAGAAAAAGGTACTACCCTAATCTTGGTAGATTTTGATACTGAAAATGGTCTTACCGCACGAGATGAAATTATCGAAGCCACTGGTAACAAGTCAATTGAATACATCGATTGTGATGTTTCTTCCTTTTCAGAGCTACACCGTTTGTCCGACCATATTCATGAACATTATCCACGTTTGGATGTTTTGATCAACAATGCAGGCATCACCGAGTCGATGAGGAGAGAAAACGAAGACGGGTTTGAGATGACATTGGCAACCAATTTTTTAGGTCCATTTTTGCTGACTCATCTTTTACTTGATTTGCTGCAAGCTGCAGTGCCATCAAGGATTATTAATATCTCTTCGGATGCTCATAGAATGGTTAAAGAATTTGATTTTGATGACATCAACAATAGAAAACGTTGGAATAAAATCAACCATGGAACTGGATTCCAGGCATATGCACGTTCGAAAGCTTGTCTGAATGCATTCTCATTCAGGCTTGCTAGAAACCTGGCTGAAACCGGGATATCGGTTTACGCGGTTTCACCAGGATACTTTATCAACACCAATGCTCACCGTCATATGAGAGGAGCTTACGGGCTTTTAGTGAAAATAATTCGTCCTTTTCTTCAATCAGCAGACAGAGGTGCTTTGAATCACATAATGATGGCATCGGAAGAAAAATACCAAAACCAAACAGGATTCTACTGGGAGCATGGGGAAACCAAAGACGCATCAGCTTTTTCCTACGATCCTGTTTTCATTGACTTCGTTTGGAAGTATGCTTGTGATGCAACAAAGATTAGTGAATGATCTTGGTCGATTACATGAAACAAGAAAAAAGAAAATACTTAGTTAACAAAGCTGAAATCACGAAACTGCGACTCTTATTTTTATTGTTAATAGCATTTACCTTAATTGCTTCATGCAACACTTATCCTCCATCAATGGAGCCCGAATTGATTGTCTTCAATGCCGATATCCGCACCGTTGATCAAAACCAGATTCGAGCAGAAGCTTTTGCGATTAAGGATGGACGCTTTGTTGCTGTAGGCAACAATGAAGAGGTGCTAGATCTTAAAGCTGCAACCACAGAATCCATCAATGCAAATGGGGCTACCATAGTCCCAGGCTTTATAGATAGCCATACTCATTTATCTTCCGGCTCTAAAATTGTCACCGGAATTAACTTAACTGGTGTCAGAGAAAAATCCGTTTGGCTGGAAATGATTGCAGAAAGGGTTAAGACAATGGAACCCGGTGAATGGTTATTGGGCGGTCGCTGGGATTATACTTTTGAGAATAAAGGCCTACCTACCCGTTGGGAATTAGATAATGTGTCTCCGAATAATCCAGTTGCACTTTCAGACATTGATGGACACTCCATGTGGGTAAATTCTTTGGCTATTGAAAAAGCTAATATAAGAGCGAATTCAGAAGTCCCACTAGGTGGGCAAATACTTGTTAATGAGTCATCCGGTGAACCAAATGGAATCCTGCTCGAAGGTGCAATGCAGCTCATTTGGGATGCCCCAACTTATGTTAGAGATTCTAATCTATCCAGAGATCAGATAGAGCAGGTTTTGGATTATGCCAACTCATTTGGTATTACTAGTGTCCATGACATGTCCAGTCGTATTGAATTAGATAAATATAAAGATTTGGCCAGCAATCAGAAATTATATGTCAGGATTTTTTGGGGAGAGCATTCAAAATTCAGTCAAGAAGAAGATAGCACTAATAATGCAAAACGCATCAATCAACTCATCAGCGATTATAAATTTCATGATCAAGGTCGAGGACCCTTGATTGAATATGGATTTATTAAATATGTGATTGATGGAGTGCTATCCACCCATACAGCAGCGTTGATAGACCCCTATTCTGATCGACCTGAGATTGTCGGAGAGCCATTCTATATTCAGGGAGAGATAAATCGATTAGTTAAACGTGCTAATAACCTTGGACTGCCAGTGGCAATTCATGCCATCGGTGATAGAGGGGTTAAGATGGCTTTAAATGCATTTGAGTACAGTGGTAATGCATCTTTAGCCAACCGGATTGAGCATATTGAAATTATTGAACCTAGTGATATAGATAGATTTAAGAAGCTGAATGTCACAGCCTCAATGCAGCCCAATCACGGAACAGGAGTGATTGGTAAATACATTACTCCTAGAGTGGGTGTAGAAAGAGAGAAATATGCTTATGTGTGGAATGATTTTCTAAGATCTGAAGTTCGTCTAGCACTGAGCAGCGATTTTTCGACCTCTCCTTTTTCACCTCTGGTTCAATTGGCAGATGCAGTCTTCAGAGAAAGCCCAAGTGGCTTATATGAAAGCCCATGGTATCCTCAGCAGGCACTTACTTTTGAGCAAGCCCTGTATGCCTATACACAAGTTGGTGCAGATCTAGCAGGGTGGGGAGATCAAATTGGTAGCATCAGTGTTGGAAAATGGGCTGATTTCGTAGTCTTGGATGGTGCACTCAATGATCCTGTAGGTCGTGAGCTCAAACAACGCAATGTAGCCAATACATATTTCGCTGGACGAAAAGTTTTTTCAACAGACGATTAAATCAAAAGGAGCAAAGATATTTCAGATCTAGACACAATTGTTTTAACGACAGCTCCAACAGTAGCCAATAGAGAGATAGATCATGAAATAGAAGTGATTACGGCTGAATGTGTTTTTGGCATGAATATTTTCAGGGATTTTTTTGCTGGGATTCGCGACATATTCGGCGGCAGAAGTGAAGCCAGTCAGAAAGTCTTGAAAGATGCACGGCAGACCTGTCTGCGAGAATTGAAACTAGAAGCCGATGAACTTGGTGCTGATGCAATTATCGGTATTGATCTTGACTACCAAGAGTTCTCAGGGAAGGGTAAAGGCATGTTGTTTTTGGTGGCTTCCGGGACAGCTGTTAAATTAAAACCTCTAAGCTAATCTATAGTAAAACTAAGATTTTTTTAACGTCCATGCTAAGTTCTTTCGGAGTTGCTGTGGGCTTGAAAGAGGCAACCAGTTTGCCATCAGGGTTGGTTAAAAATAAGCCAGCCGTATGATTCATCTCGTAAAGATAATCCTCCTCGTCATCACCAATTTTTTGGAAATAAACACTTAAGTTAGCCGTTAATTTTTTTATTTCATCCAGAGTACCCGTAACACCGATAAATTCAGGGTTGAAAGCAGTCAAATACTCTTTCAATGTTTCTGGCTTGTCTCTGTCTGGGTCAATGGATACAAAAATGACTTGAGGTTGTTTGACGGCTTTGTCTTCATCAAGAATTTTATAAATTTCTGTCAGTTTGAAAACCGTGGTTGGACAAACGTCGGGGCATTTACTGTAGCCAAAAAATATCAGAGACCATTTTTCTTTTAAATCCTTATGTTGAAAAGGTTTGCCTGTATGATCTATAAGATCAAATGCCACCAATTCCATTGGTTGAGCCAGTGCTTTGCCTGTCTCCAAAACGGTTGTTTTGCTGATAAAAGTAGGCAAATTTATTGCCAGACTGTAGGCAGCAATAACGACAAAAATTATAAGACCAAGAAAAAAGCCTGTTTTTTTATTCACGACTAATCCCTTTATGGTTATACATGAGTATCTATACTCTGGGTCCGCAAATTACTGCAACCGGGTTGTATTCAGGAAAGAAAATTGGAGACAGATAACCCCAACCATTAAATACAATAAGGATAATGAAGGGAATCATGACGATTACCGCTATAACGAAGAAATATTTCTTGTCTTGATCCATTTTTAAAGTCAGCCTATTTTATATTTTTTTATCTTCAAATAAAACGATCGGGACGAAAATCAGCCAATAAATTTGTTTCTGTTCCATCAAGTAATTCCATGGCAACCAGCTCCCCAATGATAGGTGCAAGGGTAACTCCACTGTGCATGGTTGCAAGATAAGTCCCAGGAGTATTTTTAACGTGGCCCACAACAGGTCTTTCATCGTTTGGTAAAGGTCTCCAACCAATCACAACTTCCTCCAATTCAATGGCTTCCAACTGGGGGACAAATTGTTGTGCAATAGCCAGAATGCGTTCGCTATGCTGCATTTCAAATGCTGCACTAGGAAACGATTCAGGTTTCAAGTCAAGGCGTTCCAGATGAGACATGGGCGCACCTGTTTGTTCCCCGATTACCACTGTTCCATCGTTTTGTTGATGGATATGCACACCCGGTGCCACAATTACTCGATCAATGACTTTTTTCATTGGCTGGGTTCTGAGAATGATTCCCGGTTTAGACGTTTTGAGAACATCAATCTTGAGTAAATCATCGGTATCAACACCACAAGCAAAAACCACTTGATCAGCCTCAATTTCCCCGGCAGATGTCTTGATAGCTACGATTTTTTGTCCAATAGTCTTCAAGCCTTCATAAGTTACAGGGTGAAAAATATCACCGCCTAAACTAACGGTTTTGCTGAGAAATCTATCCACCAACTTAACCGCATCAACGGCTCCATCTATTTGTGAAAAAGCAATTTTGGCATTTTTGTCAAATTTTACGTTTGGTTCAAGCTCTTTGGCTTTTTCATCACTGATCATCTCAATGGGAACTCCATAGTCTTGTTGAATCTTGATTTCTTGTGTAAGCATTTTTTGATTCTCTGGTGACGTGAACCATTCCAAAGAGCCACCCCAATGAACATCAATACCAATTTTAGTCTCCAGTCTGTGATAGGCGAGTAAACTGAGTCGCGATAGATGATGATAGCTGTAGGGTTTTTTTGGATAAGAGGCATTGATCCAGGCAAAAGATTTGCCACTCGCATGTGCGGCTGGTTGATCACGTTCAATAACAGTGACTTCAGCTCCCATTTTTGTAAGATGATAAGCAATTGAGGAGCCGACAATACCTGCGCCTACAACAACAATCCGATTGCCATTTATCAGTGCTTTTAAGCCAGAAGACCTTGCTATGAGTGCACTGCTCAATAGTTTTGCAAATGTGCGTCTATCCATGAGATTATTTTCTCATTTTTTCAATACAAATGTTTGTAATCACTTAAGAACTAGAGCAAACTACTTTCATTTTAAAAATCCCAGAGAATCAAAATATGGGTGGAAGCTTTTCAGCACTAAAAATCTTCATAATTATTGTTGTTATGAATGCAATTTTTTCTGCCTTTTCCAATGCTGCAATCACGATCGATGGACGTTTGGACGAATTGGAATGGAAGCAAGCACAGCGATTTGTAAGCTTTGTCGAAACCCGTCCTTTCAGCTTAAAGGAATCGACAATTCCTACCGAGGTTTTGGTACTAACTGATGAAAAAGGAATTTATATTGGGTTTATCAACCAACAATCATGGGATACTCGATACAGAAGGAAGCAAGAGCGTGATGCAATGTGGTCTGATTCCGACCGAAATTTCCTCTCCATTGATTTTGATGGCAAAGCCAACATAGGCTACTTTTTTGGCGTCTCTCTGGGAGGTTCCATGAGTGATGGCTCAATCAGCGGTGAGAGCCAGATGGATAGAGATTGGGATGGGGATTGGGAAGTGAAAGTATCTGAATCTGAAACCCATTGGTATTCGGAATTTTTTCTTCCCTGGACTGTGGTGCCAATGATGTCAGACAAGCAAAGTACCAGAGATATCGGTGTTTATTTTTCCCGACAAATGATGGATGAAGGAAAAGTGGTCGGATTTCCAGGAATTAATTATGAGAGAAAAAAATTTCTCTCTCGTTTCCATCCGGTTACTGTCAATCAATACGATTCGACTAAATTCGTTGCTTTTCCTTATGCAGTAAGTTCGTATGATAATTTGCAAGATTCTGCTGAATATCAGGCAGGATTGGATCTGTTTTGGGCTTTGGGCAATGGTCGGGAGCTGAACATGACTGTAAATCCTGACTTTGGGCAGGTTGAAAGTGATGAAGTGGTAATAAATTTTTCTCCTGTTGAAACGTGGCTTTCAGACAGAAGACCATTTTTCGCTGAAAACCAAGGGCTATTTAACATTTCCTCCGGCGACTATGGCCTTATCAATACCCGCAGAATTGGTAGTTCTCCTGACTATAATTGCGATGAATTCTCAACTGCAAATGGTGGTTCTGATGTTTTGCAGGACTCCTGTAAGAATGAACAAAAGGCAAACAATGACATTGACACGGCTTTAAAGTTTACCCAACTAGGAGAAAATACCGATGTTGGTTTGTTTGCTGCTTTTGAGGATGATGAAGCATTTAGTAAAGGACGTGAATTTTATTCTATCAGAGCCCTGAGGAGATTAAACCAGCATAAGATTGGGTATCTTGCTACTCACGTTCAAAGAGATGCCTTGGATAGAAGCGCTACCGTCCATGCTTTTGATTACGAGAATCAAGCAACGGAGGCTCTGACGTTAAATAGTTTACTGATGTATTCAGACACTGCCGATGAAAGTGGCTTCGGGATGCGTTTTGGTATGAGTTACGATCCTAATAAAAACTGGAATAATGGCATTTCTTATTACCGTTTTGACGATGAATTAAATATCAATGATATGGGTTACATGTCCCGGAATAATTTGAGTAATCTTAGAACTTTTACCATGTATACTCAGACCGATTTTGAGACAGCCTCAAAAATTTTAGAACGTAAATACATTTTTGATTTTTCAAAACGAGCAGATACTCATGGTCTTCAATTGGTGCAAAGAGCCAATCTCTCCTTTAGCCAATCATTTAAAGATACTTCTGGTTTTGAAATTAAGGTAGGGCTTGACTCATCGGGAAAAAATGATCTATTGACTCGAGGCAGTGTGTTGGCACCCTTTGTTAAATTTGGTCAAGAACAGGAGTTTGCATTGACTTACTACAGTAGACAAAACGAGAGTTGGAGTTATTGGGCACATTTTGAAAAAGAAAGACAATCGTATCCATTATTTACTGATAGTGCAAAGAGCATAGGGGTGGGTGGAAATTATTACCCTTCAGACGATCTAAAATTGAGTATGAGGCTACATAAGCGTGAGTCTACGAGTTGGATCAATTGGATTGGGGACAACAAGATTGGAGTTTACCCACTTGATCGTTTCTCCATCAGAATCAACGCCACTTGGTTTCCAAAAGAAAATCACGAACTGCGTATTAAATTTCAAACCACTGTTATGGAAACTGAGACTGGAGTCGAGTGGTTGGCTGACACCAACGGTAACTTGAGTTCTACCAATACTTCAGCTGCTGGGTTTGATCTTGGGCAATTGGCGTTCCAGATCAGGTATAAATATGAAATTAGCTCACTGTCGCATTTCTATGCTGTCTATACCCGAGGAGGCAGACATTACGAAGATGATGATGTGAGTGTTGGTAAGATAATTAGTGGAACCTGGGACAACCCAAAAGAAAACAGATTTACATTGAAGCTAAGAATAAAGTTTTGATCTAAGGTCTAAAGAATAAGCCACCATCTGCAGATTACATCCGCTGCTGAAAAACCTAACAAATAGAAAATCTAAGCCAACAGTAGTTGGCTCTTTATCTTGGGATTTCGGTTTGGTTTTCTTTGTTGATTTTGTCTTTGTAGAGCAATTTTTCTTTTTTTAAAGTTCGTATTATTTGCCAGGTATTGCTGCTACGGTCTTGATCTCTTAATTCTTCTAGTTGATCAATTTTAGTTTTTAAATAGTTGTGTTCTTCTTTTAGTTTTTTGAGTTTTTTAGATGCTTTCATGAATAATTCTAGGTTTCTCCTATTTGATTTAGCCACTTCCAATTTAGCAGAAAAATGAAAGATAAACCAATCAAAATAACCACCACGATTAACCAATTACTCAGTTCACCCTGTGCAGCATTGTCTACAGAGAGAACCAAAAACCAAATACCGGAAGATGCGGATAAAGCAGTTAGTCCATGAAACAATTGCGCTTTTGTTCTTATCAGCAAGTTGAAGAAATAAAGGGTCATCACTACGGTTGCTAGCTGGAGAAAAATAATGGGATCCGAAAAGATATAGAATCCGATTATGACATTGAGCAAACCTATGATGCTGATAGGAAAGAAAACAAGCTGCTCTTTAATGTAAAAAATTGGAGTTGTTAGTATTGCCAGCACAGCAGTCCAAAGAATCCAGTTGGCATTACCCATCAATGCGATAAGGATGAACGCTTGCCCGGTTAAAATAAAAAAAGTAAAAAGACCATCGAACAATCCAGACTCTTTCCCGCTTGCAGTTTCAGCGGTTATGTACCAGTGATCTTTGGTATTTTGAATAATTTCAAAAAGACTGCCCACAATAAGACAACTCGAGGCATAATACAGAAAATCAGGTCGATGAATTGTTTCACTTAGGTAGCCTGAATGCTTCTCGACCATCATAACAATTGCTAAGGGTACCAGCAGAGCATATGCATGTGCGGAGAATACCCAAATGGCAGTATTCCAAGGCAGTCTAATATATTTTTTTAGTGTGCTCAGGTTTCTAATATTTTGAAGATTGACTTACAGCAATCATACATTATATGTTTGTGTTGTAGACCAAGAGTAAATTTTTTATTGATTATGGAAGCTGAAAGAGCAAAGCTTATAGAGACCCTAAGAGATCAGGGTATCAAGAATCAAGAAGTACTGAATTGTATTGCCAAGATTCCAAGACATCTCTACGTCGATGAGTTTTACCAACATCGAGCATATTGGAATCGTCCATTGCCCATCGATGAGGGACAGACAATCTCCCAGCCTTACATCGTCGCTCTGATGACAGAGACATTGTTAAGCAACGATTTTAAAAAAGTAAATAACAAGAAAGTATTGGAAATCGGTACCGGTTCTGGATATCAAACAGCCGTGTTGGCACGCTTGTATAAGGAAGTTTATACAGTAGAGAGAATTAAAAACCTGATGGAAAGAGCTCATAGAGTTAATCAATCTTTTGATATTGAAAACATTATTTATAAGAATGCTGATGGTTGGTTGGGTTGGCCCGAAGAAGCTCCATTTGATGGGATCATAGTAACTGCAACTTGTGGGACAGTCCCTAATTTCTTGATAGACCAGCTTAAAGTAGGGGCTAATTTAATTGTACCGATCGGTCCAAAGTCCTCACAAATACTCTACCGTATCAATAAAACTGAGAACAGCTACAATCAGGAAGCACTGTGTGCTGTATCTTTTGTACCTATGCTAGAAGGTTTATCTTGAAACCTTGCTTGAATTCACTTACGGGTTTACCGAAAAGCACTGTTGAGATTTTTTGAGCCAGGTTGTGAAAGGAGAATTTGCCACAAATGATTCGAACGTGAACGAAACGAAGCAGCACTGAGCAACAACCAATAGGTCCACATTCGATAAAATCTTCGATCGTAGTTGTGTTTGAGGGATTGATAGTGCTTCGTAAAATTACTGTGCCAGCACATTATTGTCTTATCATAATCCGGGCCAAAATTATGCCAGTCATCAATCTTGAAGAGTCCTTCAATAGCTCCTGTTATCTGTTTAGAAGAAGGCATCATGCCATTGGGGAAAATATACTTTTCAACCCAAGGATCTGTCGAAGTTGTTGATTGGTCAATACCAATGGTATGGAGTAAAAAAACACCTTCCTTCTTCAAACAACGATGGACAACTTCAAAATATGTCTTGTAATTCTTATAACCAACTGCCTCAAACATACCGATGGAGTATATGGCGTCAAATTTTTCGTCTAATTCTCGGTAATCTGAGAGACGAATATCAACATCTAAACCAGCGCATGTCTCCCGTGCTAATTTAGCTTGTTGCTGGGAAATTGTTATACCGACTATGTGCACATCGTGAGTCTCAGCAAAATATTTAGCAGCGCCACCCCAGCCACAGCCAATATCGAGTATTTTCATGCCGGGCTGCAAATTTAGTTTTAGAGCGACAAGGTCCAACTTTGCTTTTTGAGACTCTTCAAGATTGGAAACTTCCTTTGGCCAATAACCGCAGGTGTATATCATTCGCTTATCAAGCATTACTGAAAAAAGGTCATTACCAATGTCGTAATGTTTTTCCCCCACCATAAAGGCTCGAGAAATGGACTGTAAATTCGTTAATCGACTTCTAACCATTGTCAGTAATGCCGGCATGCTTCCAATTTTATAGTCGATTCCTTTTCTTAAAATCTTTTCAAAAAATACATCGAGTTGTTCGCAGTCAAACCATCCATCCATATATGATTCACCCAATCCAATTGAGCCATTCAATAGGATACGTTTGAACATCTTTGAATTTTTAATTGCGATATCCCAAGGTCTCGAGCCATTGATTTTTACGTCAATCTCATCGAGTAACTTTTGATAGTAACTTTCTAATACCGCCATTGGTCTATTATCATACTAGCACATATTTTGAACAACTCATTTGCAACTCAGTTTGTTATGACCTGATGCCAGATCTTGATACCATTTCTGAATACTCATATATGCAATTTGATTGAGTCTTTGTTAATTTGTGTTATTAGATGAAGAACCAAATTATAATTGCGACATTCTTTTTCACATTTAATTGTTTTGCTGGCATGAACACAGAAGACACCTCTATATCAGAAGAATCTACTACAAAACCAGTAATTGTGATCCATGGAGGGGCAGGCTGGAGTAAAAATACGAGTGATGAGATACAAGATGCTATTAAAGCGGGGTTAAAAACAGCACTCGATGCTGGCTATTCCATCTTGGAATCCGGCGGATCAAGCTTGGATGCTGTCGAAGCTGCAATAGTTACTCTTGAGAACAACCCAGTTTTTAATGCAGGTCGAGGTTCTGTTTATACAACAGAAGAGAATCAGGAAATGGATGCTTCAATAATGAGTGGGATTGATCAAGATGCTGGCGCAGTGGCTTCTATTTCTCGGGTAAAAAATCCAATAAAACTCGCACGATACATAATGGAGCATACGGACCATGTAATGATGGCAGGCCAGGGTGCTGAGAAAATAGCTGAGCAAGGCGGACTTGATCTCGTTGATCCAAGCTATTTTCATTCAGAAAATAGATTGAAAAGAGTGAAAAAACAAAAAGCTAAAAAGAACAGCACGGTTGGAGCACTTGCTATTGATAAGTGGGGCAATATTACAGCCGGAACATCAACTGGCGGTAGGAGTAATAAACTCCCAGGCAGGATTGGCGATTCACCCATTATCGGGGCCGGTACCTGGGCGCAGAACAATGTTTGTGGCGTTTCAGGGACAGGTCATGGGGAATATTTTATTCGTTACAATGTTGCTCGTGAAATATGTGCCAGGATGGAATATTTACAGCTTTCTGTTGGAGAGGCTTCGTCACAAGTTATTGGTCAATTAACAGCAATAGATATTGAAGGTGGTGTTATTGTTTTGGATAAGAATGGCAATATTTCGATGGAATTTAATACCGATGGCATGGCAAGGGCTTATCGAAATTCCGAAGGGAACGAAATAATTGCAATCTATAAATGATAAAACTATATGGCTCCCCAAGGTCAAGAACATCAAGAGTTCTATGGTGCTTAGAAGAAAATTTAGACATTCTTTCTGTTAATTAAGAAAATGCCCTACAGTAAAAAGAAAGTTAATAATTGTCTCAATATCAGAGATTTAAGAGCTTTAGCCAGAAAGAATCTTCCTGATGCCATGTTTCATTATATGGACGGGGCAGCTGACGATGAAATTACATTGGCTCGCAATACCCAGGCCTTTAATAACTATGAGTTGATGCCCAACTATTTGGTTGATGTGGAAGAAGTTAAGCTAGAGACAAAAATTTTTGGCCAAAAACTAGACCTGCCTTTCTTTTTGTCACCCACAGGCATGAATAGATTGTTCCATCATGAAAAGGAATTGGCAGTAGCGAGAGTAGCAGATTCATTTGGAACTCTTTATTCACTTTCTACTGTAGCAACATCAAGTATTGAAGAAATTTCTGCAGCAATTGATGGACCAAAAATGTTCCAAATATATATTCATAAAGACGAAGGTCTGACTAGAGAATTTGTTCAACGAAGTAAGGATTCTGGTTATGCGGCGCTTTGCTTAACTGTTGATGTGCCCACGGCTGGCAATCGAGAACGTGAATTATTCTACGGTATGTCTATGCCTCCGAAATTACGATACGGTAACATTATTGATTTTCTGAAACATCCGACTTGGACGTCAAAGTTATTTCTCCACCCCGATTTTAAGCTTGCCAATGTCGTGGCAAGAAAGGACGTCATAGGTAAAGGTGTGATTAGTTTGATGGATTATTTTAATACCCAGCTAATACCAAATGTGACTTGGGATCATGCAGAATGGCTGATTGAAGAGTGGGGTGGGCCTTTTGCTATCAAGGGTTTGTTAACCAAAGAGGATGCAATCAGAGCTAGGAACATCGGGGCTAGTGCCGTCATGATTTCCAATCATGGTGGCAGACAATTGGATTCGGCGCCTGCACCTGTTGACTGTGTGACCGAGATTCGAGATGCAGTTGGGGATGATTTGGAGCTTATTGTGGATGGAGGAATTAGAAGGGGTACTGATATTTTGAAAGCTCTTGCACTGGGCGCCAATGCCGTTTCCATCGGCAGAGCCTATCTGTTTGGACTTGCAGCAGGTGGGGAATTTGGTGTGTTAAGGGCTCTGAGTTTATTGAGAGATGAAGTTATCAGGGACATGGCTTTATTGGGAACCCCGACAGTCCAAGACATCGGCAGCAAAAACGTTCGATTGAGCAAAACCCCAGTTAAATCTTGAGTTTTAAGGAATTGTTGCTTTATAAAAAAATACTCCCTTTGATTTGTTTGCTGCTTTCCACAGCAGTATTAGGGGTTGATATTAACCACGAAATTGAAGTTGCCAAAGAGAATGCAACAAAAATTAATAACAATGATGTTTTTAATGCCTTTATTTCTGCTGCCGACGACTCTTATATTGAAAATAGGATTGGCAGCATGCTTGATAAAGGTCTAAATCCCATACCTATAGCCATAAAAGATAACATTGACGTTCGTGGATTGGCCAATACCGCAGGATCCATTGCCCTGAAAAATAATTTCCCTAGAAACGATGCTTATCTAATAACAAAACTCAAAAAGGGTGGTTACTATGTTATCGGGAAAACCAATCTTTCAGAATGGGCAAACTTCAGATCCTATGAATCGGCAAGCGGTTGGTCAAGTATTGGTGGGCAGACCCAAAACCCATATGGTGAAAACAGGAATCCCTGTGGTTCCAGTTCTGGATCAGCAGTCGCTGTGGCTGCGGGGTTGGTTCCTGTTGCAATAGGTACTGAAACCAATGGTTCCATTTCATGCCCTTCTTCAGTAAATGGAGTAGTCGGTATCAAGCCGACAGTTGGATTAGTCAGCCGTTCGGGAATTATTCCAATCTCAAAGACACAGGACACGGCAGGGCCAATGGCTAAAACCGTGAAGGAAGCAGCAAGGGTCCTTGAGTATATGGCTGGTTACGACCCCAAGGATAAAAGAACAAGTACTATTCCAGCAGATTTCAATTTTCAATTTGCAAAGAATTTAAACGAGCTGTCGCTTCAGTCTAAAAGGATTGGTTTGTTGTCTTCTGGATCTGAAGATTCAGAAGGTAGTAAATTATTGACAAAGGCTACTGAAATATTTCGAAAACTTGGTGCAGATGTAATACTCATGTCTGAAACCAAAGAGTACCCTGGCGAAGAAGAGTTTTTTGTACTACTTTTTGAATTTCGAGAAGGGATCAATAAATACTTAAGAAAAGCTAATATAAATTTACAAAATTTAAATCAACTAATTGCATTCAACAATGAGAATAGGGATGTGGCAATGGAACACTTTGGCCAAGAAATTTTCATTGAAAGTGCTGAAACGCTAGGTCAGAGGAGTAAATACATGCGTTCTGTTGAGTTAACAACAAGAGAATCAAGAAATTACATAGATAGTCTTTTAGAGGAATACAGCCTTGATGCTTTGGTTGGTTTAACCCGTGGACCAGCTTGGCTGATTAATTACAATGGAGGAGATGAACAGGCAATAGAAGATCAGCGATCATGGGGAACTGGAGGGTTTGCAGCCATGTCGGGGTATCCTCACATCACTATACCATTTGATCTTGTTGATGGCTTACCTGTGGGTATTTCATTCATTTCCACTGCTTGGGATGACAAATCCATTATAGAAATGGCATATGCTTTTGAGCAAGAAAATGAGTTTAATGAATTGCATCAACCACCAAAGAAAAGTGAAAATGAACAGCGTCTTAAAAAAATACTTTTATCATCAAGACCTATTGATGCTGGAAAATCTCTCTGGACTGATGAATTGACCTGGATGGAGGTTCGCGATCTCATAGAAAATGGATACACTCAAGTGATAATTCCAACCGGTGGCATCGAACAAAACGGACCCTTTCTTGCTACGGGTAAACACAATGTAATTCTTAAAGCCGCCTGTCCAGAAATTGCTAAAAAATTAGGAAATACCCTGTGTGCACCGATCATCAAATTCGTACCAGAAGGCAACATTGAGCCTCCATCTGGGGCGATGCGTTTTCCTGGAACAATCAGTCTTCGTTCAGAAACTTATCGAATGCTCTTGGACGATATAGCGAGTAGCCTTAAACAGTCGGGTTTTAAGAATATAATTTTCATAGGTGACAGTGGGGGTAATCAAATAGGCATGGAGATCGTTGCTAAAAAACTCAATCAACGCTGGAGTGGTTCCGGAATTCTGGCTCACTATATACCTGAGTACTACAATCCTGGTTGGGAAAAAACAGAGCGTTTTACAAAAGAAGTTCTTGGAGTTGAAGAGACAAGCAACGATGGCCACCATGACGATATTTGGGTGACTGCAATGATGATGGTGACTGATCCAGAACAGGTTCGTCATCGGCAACGAATCGATGCCGGACTTGCATCTATCAATGGAGTAGATATCACGCCAATTGAAGAAACAATTGAGTTGGGACGCAAGATGCTCGAGTTTCGCACTGAATTTACTGCAGACGCAATCCGTAAGGCCATTCAAAGCTCAAAGCAGTAAATTGGTTACTATTAGGTATTTGCAGATCTGCGTCTAGCAAGACATACAATTGTTGTTGTTTTTAGCTCCGAGTTGTTCCAATAGATCAATGGTTTTACGATAAGGTATTACACGTTCGATAGGTCCATTTGCCATGTCGACAGTTGTTTGTCCTTTGCGGCTAACAACCATAACATCAGCTCCCTTTTCAAGGAGATATCTAATAACTTTGTTATCTCCTCGTGATGCTGCATGATGCAGTGATGTATATCCATTGGCATCACGTAAGTTAACATCCGCCCCACATTCTTCAACTAAAAATTTAACAACCGGTAACCAATTGCCTGGAGCATACTGGTGTGCAGTACCGACAAAATACTGACCATATCCTGCTCCCGCTGCCAGATGGATTGGGTAGATTGAAGGCCCTCCATCTGGAATCGGTGGTAAACCTGAATAATCTATTTCTTCTTTGACCTGTTTTTCAGGGTCAGCTGCTTGGTCCATTGGTCTGCGTCGTTTCGGTCGTTTGGTATTAGCTATATCTGGATTGGCTCCATATTTTTTTAGCAGTCGCATGGCTTCTAGATCAAGAGCTTGTGTCGCACGCCAGAATGGTGTGGCTCCTGCAAAGTGAATTCCACCACTGCTCATGATGAAGAATGTGTATTCGGTATACCAGAGATGTTGATTCATCTTTATGTTTGGATCTGCACCAGATTTAAGCAGTGCTCTTATAACATCAAGATGCGTTGCTTGTTGTTGCTGATGTTCAATTGGATGTGCATACGAAGCTTTAGGAGCCCATTTTCTTTCTAAAACTGCAAACAATGGTGATGTGCCAGCAGCACTGACAGTATTAGGATTTGCTCCTTTTTCTATTAGTTTCATTGCAAGATCAAATTGTCCATTGATAGCAGCCATCAATAGGGGAGTGGTGCCATCTCCGGATGGTTGATTAATATCAACATTGTTATCCAGTAACACATCCACTGCTTCCTCATGACCCTGTCTTATTGCATGCAAAAGTGGTGTGAGGCCACCCCATTTACCGACCATTTTTCCGTAGGATTGCCGTGATGGTTCTTTTCCTTCTTCGGTCTCTGAATTAAGTTCATAGACCGGTTCACCATCTGCATTATAAGTTACCACGGTCGGTAAATCGGACTGCCTTATTGCAACCGATTGTTGAAATTCTGCTCCTGTATCTAACATAGCATTTTCTTTATCTTCTTCCGCTTTTTGAATAGCTGACCAATTGCGTTGAATTTCACGACCCGATTCAATGGCTGCTTGAACTTGAATGGCTGTTGGTAACCAATCAGTACCTCCACCTTCCTTTTCTTTGAATTGGGCAATGATTTCGTTAATTCTTTTTTCTGCTGATTGATCAGCTTTCTCCATTTGTATGACATCAACAATATTTGATGACAATGCAGAATCAGCCCCTGCATCAAGCAATGCATGCATTACACCAAAATGATTTGCAGCTGCAGCAAAAATAAGAGGCGTTTGTCCCCAAGCATTTTCCCGAGCGTTGGTCTGAGCTCCTGCCAAAAGCAGAGAAGTTACACTTTCTATATTGCCGGATGCAGAAGCTAGATGTAGGGCAGTTGAGCCGGAATTAGCGGTTTTTATGTTTGGATCAATGCCTGTATCCAATATAATTTTTATTATGTCTGCATTGCCTTTTTTAGCTGCTAAATGCAATGGTTTGTATTGTCCAATTCTAGTTCCAGCCATTGGATTAGCACCGGCATAGATCAAAACCTCTGCTAATTCCGAATTTCCTCTTTCTGCTGCCCAATGAAGGGCAGTCATGCCATCTCCCTGAGGTTTATTGACTTCAGCGCCCTCTTTTAACAATTGCTTTATTAGAGCTATATCACCATTCTCCGCAGCATCAGCCACAGTATTTTCTAGAGCATTTGCTTCGGCCAATAGAAGTGGAAACAAGAGGAAAAAAATTTTCATATTTGGCAACTTAATTTTGATGACTTCCACGATTGTGTTGTATTACTCAATTAGAGCGACATAGTGCTGGTACTGTCACCAAAACTCTCCAGATCATGGCCAAGTTTTTGTAGCAATGCAAGCATGGCATTAGCCATGGGAGTTCCATTCGTTGCTTTAATATGTTTCCCTCCACTCAATTGACCATTGGCTCCACCAAAAACAATTAAAGGGCATCGACGATGGTTATGGAGATTAGCATCTCCCATTGGCGAACCCCAGATGATCATCGACTGATCCAGGAGACTTTGTCCGCCATCATAAGTTTCTTCAAGTCGTTTCAAGAAATAAGCCATTTGACCAACTCTGTATTGGCATATCTTGTTGAATTCCAAAACTCCTTTCTCCTTATCTCCATGATGAGATGCCGGGTGAAAGGCACGATCAGAATCACTTTCAGGGAAAGTACGATTGGAAGCATCACGACCCGTTTTAAAGGATATGACGCGAGTCATGTCGGTCTGAAAAGCAAGAATTTGCAAATCAAACATAAGCTGCATGTGTTCTGAGAATGAATCTGGAACACCAGGAGGCGCTCCGGGTAATTCACGTACTTCAACATTGGTGTTATCAGTTTCAATTTTTTGTATGCGGCGTTCAATTTCACGTACACTCTCCAAATAACTGTTCATGCGCCTACGATCAACTGAGCTAAGTTGCCTATTCATCTGGGCGATTTCTGTTATAACCCAATCAAGGATGCTGCTTTGTGTTTTACGTCTGGCTGTTCGCTCCTCTTTAGTGCCCCCAGCACCAAAAAGCATATCGAATGCAGTACGTGGATTTCGGATCATAGTCATTGGAGTCGTCGGTGAGGCCCAGCTGATGCAGTCCGTATAGGAACAAGAATAGTTGTAATCACAACCGCCACCCTTATCTGTTGGCTCAATGCAAAGCTGCAATGAAGGCAGTATAGTAGCCTCTCCGAAACGTTGTGCATGCAGTTGATCCAAAGAAATGCCACAATGAAGATCCGAACCTTGTGTTTGCTTGGGATGTGCATGAGTGAGGAATACAGCCGAGGAACGAAAATGATCCCCACCAATTTCAGCGGGATTTATCGGTTCTGCCATACGGGCGTCTGTATTGCTGATAATGGTGAAATGTTCACGCCAAGATTCAAGAGATTTTAGTGGGTTTTCTGGTACCAATTGATAGTCATATCCAACGCTCGATGGAGCGAACAACAACTTCTCTGCTCCCTGTTTATTGCAGCCGGCGAGACCATGAACTTCTTCAATGCAAACAAGACGAGTCTTGTTTGACTCATCAGCAGCTGCAAATGCAGGAATCATCGCATCAAGTAATGGTAAGGCAATGCCCACTCCAGCACTTTGGAGAAATCGTCTTCGATGAATTTTTCTTCTTGTTATAAAATTCATGTAGGCATCCTTTAATCTTTCAATTTTTACTATTAATGTGCAACATTATCAAGTGTGATCTCATCAGCATAAACCGCTTTTTTCTTCCTAAATTCATCACTCATAACTACATTTATTATAAATGAAGACATACGGTAATCATTCTTCTCGGCTGCTGCTACAATTTTGCGGACTGTCGGTTGATCTGTAGCTTCAATCCGTCTACCAAGCCCAAAAGCCATTAGGTTTTGTGTGAATTGTCTAACCAAGGGTATCGGTCGCTCAAGCAGCTTTTGCGAAAGATCAGCAGGCGTGGCTATGGGTGTTCCATCGTAGAAGGTGCTTTGGGTATCAAGAGGTGAGCCATGCTCACGAATACGCCATTTGCCAGTGACATCAAAATTGTCTAATGCCAGACCAATGGGATCCATAAGTCTGTGGCATGCGGCACAGACTGGATTTGAACGATGCATTTCAAGACGCTCTCTGGTGGTTAAAATTCTCCCAGACTCTGAATCTGTTGTTTCTTCCAGGTCTGGTATACCAGGCGGCGGCGGTGGTGGTGGTGCACCTAGCAGTACTTCCAACACCCACTTACCTCTAAGTACTGGTGAGGTGCGATTACCCAGCGAAGTTTGCACCAAGATACTGCCATGACCTAAGATTCCACGTCGTTTACCATCGATGTATTCAACTCTTCGAAATTGTTCACCGAGAATACTGGGTATTCCATAATGCTCAGCCAGTCGTTGGTTGATGAAGCTATAGTTGGCATTATAGAGCTCCAGTATGCTGCGATCTTCGCGTACCAAGTTATAAAAGAAGAGTTCTGTTTCTCGACGCATAGCAGTCATCAACTGTTGACTGTAGTTTGGGAACCAGAAGGCATCCGGTTCTACTTTTTCTAAATCTTGCAGTCGCAGCCACAAGGAAGCAAATCGTGTTGCGAGTGCCTCAGATCTGGGATCAGTCAGCATTCGCTGCACCTGTGCTTTCAGTACTCGATTTCTCGATAACTTACCCTGATTTGCAAGCTTAAGTAATTCAGCATCTGGATTAGTACCCCAGATAAAGAATGATAAGCGTTTTGCCAGAGCCATATCATCAAGTGTGTAGACATCGCCAGGGGCAATCTGAATTGGTTCATGTTCCATACGCAATAAGAAGTGAGGGCTTGATAGGATTGCTTCAAGTGCGTAGCGAATCCCGATTTCAAAACCACCGTCTTCTGCTCCCATTGAGTAAAATTTCAACAGAGCATCGATATCGTCTTGTGAGGTGTTTCGTCCATAAGCTTTACTTGCAAGTTGGATCAGAATTTTCTTGGCACAGGGAGCTTCTTCGGCCAAGGAGGTAGGGCGGCAGGTAAAAATTTGTTTTCTTGTTCGATTCTCTGAAACGCCGGTAGGATTATATGGTCCTTCAATTGTTAACCTCATCAGGTGTGGTAACGAAGTTGTACCATAGCTTGCTTCAGTGCCTGTTAGTGACCAGTCGTTGGGACGAATAAGATCCTCATAAGGGCCGTCCATTTTTCGGATGAATGTAGCTGTTGCTCTACGTTCTCCAGCACGGATAAAAACAGGATCTGTCTCCATTGGGAATTTTTTGCGTCCCTGAAAATCTATTTCGCCACCGTAACGAACGGTAGTGAGGTGTTCACCATCTATAGAGATGTCAATGTCGTGATAACGCTCACCCCAGCCGGACATGAATCCCATCTTAAAGATATATTCTCCATCTGCTGGAAAATTATGCAGTACGCTGATGCCACCTCTAGTCCCATATGGTGCGTCCTCAACTGGTTCCCACTCATGCTGAGATACCAATGGTGAATTGGTATAGGTTTTTGCAAGAATTGGCGCATTACTTTGGCCGATCGCCCGCCTGGCAATATCGCTTGCAGCGTTTAGATAGGCTGTCATTGTTGTTGCAGAAATAATTTGTACGTCAGCTATGTTGTCAAAACTTGCACTGATTTGATCTTCTGGCAACCATTCTGCAGAGTTGACAGTGAGTCCGAGAATATCCTTGATTTGTTGGGCGTATTCAGCTCGGTTCAGACGTTGGAAAGGACGAGTGCCAGGATCATTGCGTTTTCGAGCAGCTTTGTCTAGTTTTGTTTCCATAGACTTTACCAGCAGTTGCAATGTTTGCTGGTCTGGTTTTAGAGCTTCTTGTGGAGGCATCATTCCAGCACGCAATTTGAGGATCATTTTTTCTGCCAATACTGGATTCATTTCTGGGTGATCGGCATCAAAATGTTGCAAGCTCATGCCTCCTTGTAGGATGACATCGTTGTGACAAAGAACACAATATTGTTTGATGATAGGCGACACTGACTGTTTTTCTTTAGCAAACGTTGATGTTGATAGAATGACAAGGACAATCAAAACCGTGAAAGAATTTCCCCATGGGACACTTTGCTTTTGATTATTCATGTTCTGTATATCTTGGCAGATTGCTATTTATTAAGGCAAGCTATTCTCAATACACTAATCTGCTTTTTGGATAGCTTTGTTGTTGATTATAATGTCACATCATCTTCGGCAACGAAATGACTTCTCCATTTTTTCTTTAGTTTGAATTAAGTAGCAATAATCTATTCATTATGATGATGTTTATAGACCCCAGCAATGAGATAAATCACTTCACCTAATTTTAGATCACTTCACCCAACTGTTTTGCCCGTTCAAGCTTACTTGATTCATCTTCTGGCAGATATCGACAGGCTAAAAGAAGCATAGTTGCAGAGATTATCAATACTCCCATTGAAGCGGCGAGGGCAGTTTTCAAACCTTCTGCGTCTGAGTACCCCTGGCTGATCAAGGCGTCACTGAGTAGGCCAACTGAATACGGCCCTAGGGCAAGGCCTAACATGCTTACCATTAAAATATAAAAGGCGCCCGCTATGGCTCTCATTCTTGGCATCACCAAATCGGAAACTATGGCTGGCGCTATTCCTACCCACATGGGTGATATCAATTGAACAATAAAGTTCCAGATATAAGAGACATAAAGGTTTTCCGAATATAGAACACCAAGATTAAAGGGTGCAATCAATAGAATAACTAGGAAGGCAACATAAAAGCGGCCATTGACATATTTTTTCCTTAATTTATCTCCGATAATTCCACCGAGAATAACTCCTGTCATTCCTGCTATAGCTGCAGTAAGGCCTAAAACGGTTGCAACTTCTCCTTCGCTGACTCCAAAGTTTCGCATGTAAAATGCCGGGCCAAATGCAGCCCCGGAATAAGTAATAAAAGAGAGGAAAGGAAAGCCGATAACAGAAAAAAGCAAAGCCTTGCTCTTGAAAATCATTGAGTAGGTTGCATAATCCCTAATTTGCAATCCTTGGATCCAACATGTCACGACATAACATCCCAACCCGAATGCAATCCATTGAACCATGTCCCCCGTCAACAAAATTAAGAAATAGCTGGCTATGGCAATTATCAGGACAATCAAAAAATTAATACCAAGGAGTTTTTTATATTGCTTGGAGCCCAGCAATGCCAGTGGGGTAATACCAACAAATTCATTCAGCATTTCTTTAAAGGGATGAGGATGCTCTGGAGTTTCTATTCCATCACTCATGCCCCTCTTGGGTTCTTTAATTTGCCATGTGAACAAGGCCAATATCAGTCCTGGGATCCCCACTCCCATAAAAGCTGCTTGCCATCCTCTTAACCCTAATGGCGCTAAGGATGGATCGGGATAGGCATTGTTCCACAATTCAACTATCCACCCACCTAAAAAAACCCCGATTCCTGCACCTATGTAAACTCCGCTGGAATAAATAGCCAATATGGTGGTTCTAACTTTTGGTGGAAAGTAGTCGGAGAGCAGGGAATAGGAAGCTGGGCTGGCACTGGATTCCCCTATGCCCACTCCGACTCTATAAACGGACAAGCTGAAGAAAGATTTAGCTGTGCCAGAAAGAGCAGTCATAATGCTCCAAGTTGCAAGACCAATGCTGATAAGTTTTTTTCTTGACCAGACATCAGCAAGCCTCCCCAAAGGTATGCCAAATATTGAGTAAAAAACTGCAAATGCTGTACCAAATAAAAAACCAAGATCACTGTCGGTAATATTTAGATCAGCCTTGATGTCTTCTGCCAGTACAGAAAGAATCTGCCTGTCTATGAAGTTGAAAACATAGACTATGACCAACAAAACCAGAGCGATTTTAGCGGACCGCCCTCCGATTTCAGGATGACTATTTTTGTTCATAAAAACCGATTGAAAGTGGGAATATTGCTTATCATATAATACTTATTAGCAATCTCCATTACTTCAATGAGATAAATGAAAGTAAAGGAGTGATTTTTCCGTTCAACTTTTAATGAGGAATTATAAATGCCATTAGTGAAACCACTTTCTCCAGAAAGCAACCCAGACGTCAGCAAATTGGCCGAATTTTTTAACGAGACTTTAGGATTTTGTCCAAATTCTGTGTTAACCATGCAAATAAGACCTGAAATTGCACGATCTTTTATAAATTTAAATATGGCCGTAATGACCAACCATGGGAGAATTACTTCCGCTCTTAAAAGAATCATTGCCTGGGTGAGTAGCAACGCAGCAGGTTGCAAATACTGTCAGGCTCATGCCATCCGAGCTGCAGAGCGATACGGCGCTGAACAAGAACAACTGGATAATATTTGGGAATATAGAACCCATAAATCATTCAATGAGGCTGAAAGAGCTGCACTGGATTTTACATTGGCTGCATCACAGATTCCCAATGCAGTTGATAATGAGCTCCAACAGCGACTGAATAGGTATTGGGATGATGGAGAAATCGTCGAAATTTTAGCTGTCGTATCTTTATTTGGTTATTTAAACCGATGGAATGACAGTATGGCAACCAGCATTGAAAATGGAGCAATTGAGTCGGCTGAAAAATATTTAGCGAAAAGTGGATGGAACAAAGGCAAACATGCATAAAATCCTATGGTATTAACTCCACCAAATTCTATATAATCTTATATCTTTAGGAGAAGCAATGATGTCAATCGCCAATAAAAAATGGATCTTAAAAACCAGACCTGTAGATTTAGTTAAAGAATCTGATTTTGAGTTTATAGAAGAAGTTTTGCCCGATTTAGAGGACGGACAAATTCTTATCGCTAACAACTACCTCTCTGTCGATCCAACACAAAGGATGTGGTTGACGGATGCTCCTGGATACTTGCCCCCTATACAAATAGGTGAAGTAGTTCGATCTGGAGGTATTGGTACGGTATTGGAGTCAAAGAATTCAAAATATACTGAGGGCGATTTGGTAACTGGTCTCGTTGGTTGGCAAACTCACACCATCAGCACAGGGAAGGCAGAAAATGCATTCCGAGTAATCCCCAATGTGCTCCCAATTCCAACAATGCTCAACGTTCTCGGGACCACAGGAATAACTGCTTATTATGGTCTTTTAGATATTGGCCAACCAAAAGCTGGAGAGACTGTTTTAGTTTCAGGTGCGGCAGGCGCAACAGGTTCAGTGGTGGCTCAAATAGCTAAAATTAAGGGATGCAATGTTATTGGCATTGCCGGAGGCGAAGAAAAATGTGCCTGGTTAAAAGATTGTGGTTTAGATCATGTAATTGATTATAAAAATTCAGATGTTCATAAAGAGCTGCCTAAAGTTGCGAATTCAGGTATCGATGTCTATTTCGACAATGTGGGTGGACCACTGCTTGAAACCGTTCTTTGGCATATCAATTTAAACGCAAGGGTTGTTATATGTGGAGCCATTTCAGGATATTTGGCTGGGGAATTGCCACCAGGACCCAGGAATATAATTAATCTTTTAATACAAAGAGCTCGTATGGAAGGGTTTCTGGTGCTTGATTACCTGAGTAGGGCGGATGAGGCTATTGAACATTTAGCTGCCTGGCTTATTGAGGGAAAAATAAAGCACAGGGAAGATATTCAAGAGGGTATCGAGAACTGCCCAGAGACTTTGAATAGATTATTCACGGGCAAAAATCTTGGCAAGCAAATGTTAAAAATATAATTTGAATGTCGATTGTAACCTGAGGAGAAAATTGTGAATCAGATCTGTAGGCTTTATTTACTGTTGGCCGTTATCGGTGCCATTCTACCCATGACGCAGTTCATCCCTTGGATTCAGGCTGAAGGATGGTCCCTGTCACCGTTCATTCAAGCTTTATTTACCACGCTTCCAGCAGCTGGGTTTACCCTAGATTTAGTCCTTACCTCCATTACTTTCTGGGTCTTTGTCTACAGCGAACAAAGAGCGTTAAATGCTAAATTATTTGGTTTGGTCGCAGTTAATTTATTGATCGGACTTTCTTGCGCCCTTCCTCTGTACCTCTATTTAAGGATAAGAGAAAATTGAAAGCATGACTGAAACAACAGAAAAAAAGGAATTAAACAAACCGGTGAAAGCCTACAAGAATCTTGATTTTCTCAACAGCAGAGATGCACGTACCTTACGAATCTTAGCTGAGTATTTGCACCCAAGGACGCAGTTTCTATCCCAAGGATTGCAGAACACCATAGTTGTATTTGGTTCTGCCAGAGCCCCTGCTCCAGAGGACGTAGCGCAAATCAAAGTTGCCAATCCAAAAGACCCAAGACTCAAGCTTACAAAATATTACGAACAAACTGTTGAATTAACCAATCGATTGACGCAATGGTCCCTAGGTCTGGATGCAGAGGAGCAGCCTTTTGTTGTTTGTACAGGTGCCGGACCTGGTGTAATGATGGCAGCTAACCGTGGTGCTCATGAGGCAGGAGGGAAAAATGCAGGCTTGGCTATTTCTCTGCCAAAGGAATCTGTTGTAAATCCTTATGTGACACCTGAACTTTATTTTGAATTTCATTATTTCTTTACCCGAAAATTCTGGTTTTCCTATTTTGCCAAGGCCTTGGTTATCATGCCGGGCGGTTTTGGAACTCTTGATGAACTATTTGAATTATTGACCCTGATTCAGACCAAGAAAATCGAGAGACCACTTCCAATAGTTTTATTCGGCAAAGAATTTTGGAACAAATTGATAAATTTTGAAACATTGGTTGAATTTGGCACCATCAGCCCAGAAGATCTTAATCTTTTCCATCTCAGTGACCAAGTTGAGGATGCGTTTCAATTTATTACCTCCAACTTGAAGGTTGAAAGATGAAATTCTTGAGCACTACATTTTTTAGAAAAGCCCACCGATGGCTCGGCCTGCTTGTGTCCATACAATTACTGATGTGGACTGCTTCTGGTTTATTTTTTTCAATTCCCGATATCACAGATGTCAGAGGTGAACAATATTTAAACCAGGGCTATTCAATTGATATCAACCAAGAGGCGAGAGAAAACATTGCACCAATTAGTGCAATTGTTGACATTGCAAAAGTCAATCTAGAGGCCAATGAGACTGTGCTGTTAAAATATCGAGCTGGGAGGTTGATTTATCAAGTGGAAAAAAATCCTCCAGGAGAAAATCTCATTTTTGATGCTCTCACTGGCCAACCCATGACTTATATTACCTCCAGCGAAGCGCTGTCCATCGTTTCTGAGCATACCGAACTAAGTCCAACTGAGGCAGTATTAATCAATCAACCCAAAACTGGATCAGAATTCAGAGGTAGGAATCTGCCGTTGTACAAAGTCACGGTGACCAAGCCCAAAAAAGGTATTGTTTATGTCGATCCAGTGACCGGGGAAATAGCTGCAATACGAACAAAACTTTGGCGTGCTTGGGATTTTTTATGGTCTCTCCATATCATGGATTACCAGGAACGGGATGATTTTTCTCATTGGTTGCTGAGGTTATTCTCAGCACTAGGGGTATTGACTGTGCTCTCTGGAATTATCTTATGGTTCTATTCTGGAAAATTTCAGGATCGCGCACTCTCTTGACCATGCAAAAAAATTTCAGTGATGTAATGCCAGTACTTGCAAGACACAACGGCGAGTGGACGGGTGATTACATTTATTTTTCCTCACAAGGTGAAATCCTTGATCGTCACAAATCTCACTTAATATGCAGAATCACCGATGAGGAAAAATACCCATACTATCAACAAAATACTTACACATGGAACGATGGTAGGACTGAGCAATTTGAGCTCTATGCAACTTACAAACTAGCTCGAATATGGTTTGATACAGATCGTATACAAGGGTCTTGTTGGGAAATAGATTCTAAAACACTAATGCTCAATTGGACCCGTCAAGACATACCTAAAGGTTATTTCTATGAGATGATCCAGATCAATGAAGCAAACGATGCTCGTTCTCGAGTTTGGCATTGGTTTGAAAACGATGTTTTGATTAAACGAGTTTGCATCAGTGAGACTAAGATAATAACTTAGAAGAGACAATGAGAGGGTTTTTACCAGAAATAAATCCGTTAAGGGAGTATTCAATTGCTTCTCCTTCTCTGGGTAGATTGCAAGCAATAGCCGGCAATTTACCAAAATTGCTACTCACTGGTAGAGTTCCAAGTACGCTTGAATCCCTGCAACACGATGATTTTTCCATCGACGAATTGGTTGCAAAGAATTTAGACCAGGATTTAAGACTGGCTATGGCTCAACTCAGTTTTATTGCTCATGCCTACATCTGGGGTGGCATCAAGCCGCAAGGACACTTGCCTGAAGTGGTTGCAAAACCCTGGGTGCAGGTTGCCAAATTTTTCGATAGGCCTCCTGTCCTCAGTTATGCAAGCTATTGTCTCGATAACTGGTTTTTAATAGAGCCAGAAGAATCAATTTCTTTGGAAAATATCGGGTTGATCACCAATTTTTTAGGAGGCGTTGATGAAGATTGGTTTGTAACCGTTCATGTATGCATAGAATATGCTGCTGCTGATGCTATTGAAGCAGCAGAAATTATTGCAAAATGTACATCTGAATCAAGCGAGGAGGAGATTGCATCTCTTTTTCATCGTATTGAACGTTCTTTGATTGACGTCAACCAAATTTTTTCCAGGATGCCAGAAAGATGTGATCCCTATATCTACTATCACCGAGTGAGACCGTTTATCTTTGGGTCCAAAGATAATCCTGACCTCAAAGGTGGACTGATTTATGAAAATCAGTTTAACAACGAGCCCCAATTTTTCCGAGGAGAAACAGGAGCACAAAGCAGTATTATTCCTAGTTTGGATGGGGCCTTAGGCATCCAACATAGCACTGATAGTCTTAGGCATTACCTTAATGAGATGCGTGAATATATGCCTTTTGAGCACAGAAAATTCATAGAAAAAGTAGAAACTACATCTACAATCAAAGAACTTGTTGAAGAATCAAGGAATCTTCAGGATTCTTACAATGCCTGTCTTGAGCAAATAAGAGCTTTCCGTGCCCTCCATCTAAAATACGCCGGTGCCTATATTCATAAACAATCGCAACAAAAAAATCCATTTGGCAGCGGAGGCTCAACGATCAGGGGAACCGGTGGAACCCCTTTTATGTCTTATCTTAAAAAACACAGAGACGAGACTGAAAAACACAAAAAATAAAATCCTCTTAAATACCTGAAAAAAACGCTCTCTCACTATTGTATTTAAGTAACTCCTTAAATATAATGCTTTATCACATTAATACATTAATACATTGATACCATGAAATTAGATAGAAAATATACTGAAAAACAGGAAAGAGAAGTTGAAGATAAATTGTTTGAGGCCATTAAAACTTTAGATGGCTTTGAAGAGTATCGATCATTTTTTCTGGATATTCTTACTCCTGCAGAGTTCCAAGCCATAAAAGACAGATGGGCAGTAGCTGCACTTTTGTACGAAGGTTATACATACAGAGAGATCAACAAAATTAGTGGTGTAAGCATTACCACGGTTGCACGTGTGGCAAGGTTTATATCCAATGGCTCAGGTGGATATCAACTAGCTCTTGAGAGAGTTAAGAAGAATAATGAATAAAAAACGCATTAAAATTGCTATTCAAAAATCAGGCAGATTAGCCGATCATTCTTCTGATCTACTGAAAAAGTGTGGTTTGGTTGTTAGTCGAAATAAAGGACAGCTGATTGGCTATGCTGAAAATATGCCTTTTGATCTTTTGTTTGTAAGAGACGATGATATTCCAAGTCTGGTAAAAGATAATCTAGCTGATTTAGGCATAGTGGGTCTAAATGTTGTTTTGGAAAAACAATTTGAGTATACAAATTCCACACAAAAAGAGTTATTTTCCATTGAAGAATATTTAGATTTTGGTCAATGCAGACTGTCTTTCGCTTACCCAGAAGTTGGTGATATTCAATCACTGGACCAACTAGTAAATAAAAAAGTTGCTACTAGTTATCCATTTATTGTCGGTGATTATCTTGAAAGAGAGAATTTCGATGTAGAAGTAATAAAGTTTTCAGGTGCTCTTGAGCTGGCACCAAGTTTGGGCAGTGCGGATGCAATTTGCGATTTAGTGTCCTCAGGGAGGACATTGAGAGTCCATAATCTTAATGAAGGTGAGTCGATCTTAGAAAGCACGGCTGTAGTGATCAAATCTAAGAACATCTCGGACCCCTTTAAGCAAGAATGGATTAGGAAATTATTAGAACGTATTAGTGGCGTGTTGCAAGTTAGGGAGAGTAAATACGTCATGATGCACGCTCCAAGGAATTCCATTGATAAGATCACTGAACTCATTCCTGGTACAGAATCGCCAACAATTATCCCACTCGAAGGGACAGATGAAACAGTTGCCTTGCACGTAGTGTGTAAGGAGGATGTTTTTTGGGAAACACTCGAAAATCTTAAGCAAGAAGGAGCATCGTCAATTTTAGTCGTCCCTGTCGAAAAAATGTTGGTGTAAATTATGGATCTCTTAGAAATTACTGATTGGAAATCGGCAACAGCAAAAAACCGTTTATCAGTTTTATCACGACCTGGTATTTCTCGATCTGAGGATTTGGATTATCAAATCAAGGAAATCATCAATAATGTTCGTTTTGCAGGTGATGAAGCACTCAAGGAAATGACTTTAAAATACGATGATGTTTCATTATCAGATTTTAAAATGACTCTGGATGAAATCGATCAAGCAATCAAGCAAACACCTCAGTCAATCAAAAAAGCAATCAAAATAGCAATTGCTAATGTTACAAAATTCCACAAGCATAAAATGGAAACTTCTGTAGAATCCATTGAAGTTGTTCCAGGTGTCTTGTGTGGAGAAATAACAAAACCAATCCATTCTGTTGGTTTATATGTTCCATCTGGGAATAATCCACTTGCCTCCACTGCAATTATGCTAGGTGTCCCATCCTTATTGGCCAAATGTCCCCAGAGAATCTTATGTTCCCCACCAAACCAAGAAGGTTTGGTTGATAGAAACATTGTTACTGCTGCTTCTGCATGTGGGATATCAGATATTTACAAAATAGGCGGAGCACAAGCAATTGCAGCAATGGCATATGGAACAAAAACCATACCTAAAGTAGACAAAATATTTGGTCCTGGAAGTACATGGGTAACCATTGCAAAATCATTAATCGCTTCGAATCATAATTCCGTTTCTATTGACATGCCTGCTGGTCCAACTGAAGTTATGGTAATTTCTGACGGCTCAATTGATCCATCCTTTGTCGCATTTGATTTACTGTCACAGGCAGAACATGGGCCTGACTCACAGGTTATATTGATTTGTACAAATCGGGATTTTGCAGAAAAGGTAAAATTTCAAGTTCATGAAATTCTAGGTGATTTATGCACCAAAGAGACTGCCCTGCAATCGCTAAAAAACAGCAGAGTTATTCTGGTTGATCATCTTGATAATGCATTCGAGATTGCAAACTCGTACGCGCCAGAACATTTAATCGTTGCATTGCCTGATGCAAGACAATACCTCGATAGTATTACTAATGCTGGTTCGATATTTCTTGGCTACTGGAGTCCAGAGTCTGCTGGGGATTATTGCAGTGGTACAAACCATGTTTTACCTACATATGGTTATGCAAAATCAATCAGTGGTATATCAGTGAGTAGTTTTACAAAGTCTATTTCTGTGCAAGAACTAACTCGAAGTGGATTGGCGAGACTATCAAGTACGATTATAGAATTGGCAAGAGCTGAAGGGTTGGAAGCACATGCAAGAGCTGTGGAAGTCCGATTAGAAAATTAAAGTGACTCTAGATATTAACAATCTTGTCAGGCCCGAAGTAATGGCACTTAAGCCATATAAACCTGCTCAATATTTACCGAATATGATTCGGCTAAACGCCAATGAAAGTCCCTATACTTTATTTGATGAAAATGAAGATATGGCTTTGAATCTGTATCCTCAAGCCGTTCCTGTAAAAATAAGGAATGCTGTTGCTGATTACTTAAATCTCAGTGTTGAGAAATGTGTTATTACACGGGGAAGCACTGAAGCAATCGATTTGCTTACAAGAGTTTTTTGTCGACCCAAAATAGATGAGGTAATTATTTTCCCTCCAACTTTTGAAATGTATCAGATGTATGCTTCAATCCAGGGGGCAAAAATTAAATCAGTGCCTTTGCTTGCAAATAAAAACTATGCTTTGGATGTTTCTGAATTAAAGAGACAAATTACCCCCGAAAGTAAATTGACCTTTCTGCCATCGCCATCTAATCCAACAGGCCATAGCTTTAATAAAAGAACAATTTTTGAAGTGTGCAAGTCTTTGAAGGGTTTTGGTTTGTTGATATTGGACGCTGCCTACATTGAATTTACGGACAAGGATTATACAAGTGAATTATTGAATGAGTTTGATAATGTTGTTGTCTTAAGAACACTCTCCAAGGCTTTCGGACTAGCTGGCTCTAGATGTGGCGCTATGTTGTCTTCTAAAGCAATCTGCGATCTTGTTATGAGGGTAATCCCACCTTATTCTTTTTCGGTGCCCGCAGAACAATCAGTTTTAAAGGCTTTGTCGGATAAAGGCATCACAAATTCAAAAAACAATATTAAGAAAATAATTGAAGAAAGAAAGTATTTGCTTGCTGAGTTTTCAAAGATAGATTGTATAAAAAAAGTGTTCCCTTCAGATGCTAATTTTATCCTGCTCAGGGTTGAAGATGCCGATCGATTCTATCAAAGGGCAATGGACGTTAAGTTACTCGTAAGGAATGTCAGTTATCAACCAACATTAGAAAACTGCATTAGGGTTACTGTTGGTAGTAGAGAACAAAATAATCTTCTTATTAAGGCCATCGCTTAAAATGAACACCAACAATACAAAAATCCTTTTCTTAGACCGAGATGGGACAATAATTTACGAGCCTGATGATTTTCAGGTCGATTCTATTGAAAAAATAAAATTGGTGCCCGGTGTCATCTCATCACTTAACTCGTTATTGGAAAATGGTTATGAACTGGTAATGGTCAGTAATCAGGATGGTATGGGAACAAAAACTTTTCCTGCGCAAGACTTTCTCAAAGCACACAACTACATAATAGATTTATTTGAGTCACAAGGAATCAAGTTTAAGGATATATTCATCTGTCCTCATTTCAAATCCGATCGATGTGATTGCAGAAAACCTTCCACAGGCTTATTAACCGAATTTTTTGTAAAAAATAATATCGATAATGAAAGATCATATGTGATCGGTGATCGAAAAACCGATATGGAGTTAGCAAAAAAACTTACTTTAAAAGGTATCCAAATAGATCCGTATCGAGTTGGTGCATGGAAAAGTATTGAGAATGATATTCTGAGTGTTGACCGAAGATCAAAAATTATTCGCGAGACTAGCGAAACGAAAATAAGTGCTGAAATTAACCTTGCTGTTTCAGAACCAGTAAACATTGATACAGGGATCGGTTTTTTTGATCACATGTTAGAACAGTTAGCAAAACATGCAGATATATCGATTATTATCCAATGCCATGGTGATTTAAATATTGACGAACATCACTCTGTTGAGGATATAGCTCTTGCTCTTGGGCAGGCCTTTAGGCAGGCGCTGGGAAAGAAATATGGAATCAACCGTTATGGATTTACATTACCAATGGATGAATCCATTGCTTCCGTTACTTTGGATTTATCTGGCAGACCACACTTTTCTTTTAAAGGGCGCTTTAGTCGAGAAAAAGTAGGTGGTTTGCCAACAGAATTAATTCCCCATTTCTTTCAATCATTAAGCCAATCTTTGAAAGCAAGTATCCATATAGAATTCAAAGGTGATGATAATCACCATATGATAGAGGCTTGTTTTAAAGCATTTGGGCGTGCATTTAAACAGGCAATTAGTCTTACCAGTAATAGTCTTCCATCCACAAAGGGTGTTTTGTGAGCCTTGAGACAAAAATTGCTGTAATAGATTATGGCGGTGCAAATATTTCTTCACTCACATTTGCCCTAACTAGACTTAATGCCAAGTTTACAGTGACCAATAGAAGCGAAGAAATTTCGAGTGCAACCCACATAATACTTCCTGGAGTTGGAGCAGCTAAAGATGCAATGGAAAAACTTTCACAATCGAGCCTAATCAAGACAATCAAAAATCTTACTCAACCAACTTTGGGTATCTGTCTAGGAATGCAGCTTTTATTTGATTATTCAATGGAAGAAAACGTTAAGTGTTTAGGAATTATTGGAGGAGAATGTAGGAGTTTTGATCGCAAAAAAAATTTACCAGTGCCACATATGGGATGGAACAATGTTTCGATAAATAAAAAAGTTCCATTGACTAATAATTTCAACGAAGGTTCTTACTTTTATTTTGTTCACAGTTTTTATACTCCATTGATTAATGAAACCGTGGCAACAACTAAATATGTTGTTCCTTTCTCAAGTATTGTGCAGAAAGAAAATTTTATGGGCACACAATTTCATCCAGAAAAATCAGGAAAAGAAGGCTCAAAACTTCTAGGTTCATTTATCAATTTATAAAATTTTATGAATTTAATACCAGCAATTGATCTTATGGATGGACAATGCGTCAGATTATTTCAGGGTGGTTTTAATACTGTAACTTATTATGATTTCAATCCTACTGATTTAGCCAATAAATATGAGGAAATGGGTTTTTCAAAGCTACATATTGTTGATCTTGATGGGAGTAGAAAAGGATTTTCAAATAATTCAAGTGTAATTACCGAAATTATTAAATCCTCAGGCTTGATAGTTCAATTGGGCGGAGGGATTCGAAGTATAGATAAAATTAGAGAATGGATTGATATAGGGGTTGATCGAATAATATTAGGCAGCTATGCAATTCATAATATCAACAAACTGAGAAATTCGTTGAATGACAATGAATGCTCCAAACTCATTATTGCTTTGGACGTTTTATTCAAAAACAATCTACCCGTAGTTATGACTCATGGATGGCAGAAATCAAGCGGCAAATCTTTGTGGTCATTACTGAAAAAATTTAATGAGGAAAATTTTGACAATTTTCTTGTCACTGATATATCAAAAGATGGAACGATGATTGGACCAAATATCGAATTATATTCGAACTGTATAGAGTACTCTCCAGAGTCACGTTTTACTGCTTCCGGAGGCATATCTAATATCTCAGATGTCATTGAATTGTCTGATTTAGGTTTAGATTCAACTGTCACTGGTAAAGCCCTATTAGAAAATACAATCACTGCAGAGGAGATAAAAAAATTCTTACGAAACGAATAATCCCATGTCTAGATGTTAAGGAAGGCTCGGTGGTAAAAGGAGTTCGCTTTCAGAATCATGAGGTGATTGGAGATATCTTGGATTTAGCTTCGAAATATAATCTTGAAGGAGCAGATGAGCTCGTCTTTTACGATATTACAGCAAGTCCAGATAATAGATCTGTTGATAAAAAATGGATTCATAAAATTGCTAAAAAACTGGATATTCCTTTCTGCGTAGCAGGAGGTATTAAATCAGTTGCAGAAGCTGAAGAGGTTTTGAATTATGGAGCTGACAAAATATCAATCAATACGCCAGCTTTGTTAAACCCAGATCTAATTGATAATTTAGCAGAACGTTTTGGTTCCCAGTGTGTGGTAGTAGGCATAGACAGTTTTCAAGAAGATTCCGAATATAGAGTTTACAGTTATACAGGTGACCCAAATAAAACGGTTAATACCTTAAAGAACACTTTTGATTGGGTGAAAGAAGTGCAACATAGAGGTGCTGGAGAGATTGTTCTAAATTGCATGAATCAAGATGGTGTTAAACGAGGTTTTGATATTGATCAGCTTCTGAGAGTTAGAGATCTATGCACAGTTCCATTGATTGCTTCTGGCGGGGCTGGGACCATGAAACATTTTGCAGAAGTAATAAAAAAAGCAGATGTCAGTGGGGCACTAGCAGCATCAGTTTTTCATAAAGAATTGATAGGTATAACCCAGTTAAAACAATACTTAATCAAACAAGACATAGAGGTAAGAATATGAGCAAAATATCCAATAAATTTATTTTTAAATTGGAAGACATTATAGATAAAAGAATAGTGGATCAGTCTGAAATGAGCTATACCGTTGACATTCTTAATAAAGGAGTCGGTCAAGTGGCAAAGAAACTCCTCGAAGAGAGCTCAGAACTTGCTTTCGCATCTGTAGAACAAAAGAGTACAGCAGATATTGTCCACGAAGCAGCAGATTTAATTTTTCATTTTTTAATCATGCTTAAAGCAACAGGTCTGACATTAAATGATGTTTCAGAGGAATTGGAAAGTAGACATAAAAACTAAGAACTCATGTTCCCAGGCTATAGTTTGGTTGGGTTAGAAGTCTCAGAATAAACAATCTCTGGATCAAAAACTTTTTCAGAATCACTGAAACTGAGCATGATTTTTTTATTCACTTTAAGATTCTGATTAAGTCTAATTTTTCGATAAAAACAAGAGCGATAACCCACGTGACAGCTTGCGCCCCCTGTTACTGTTACCTTTGCCCAAACAGCATCTTGATCGTCATCAATGACCAATTCGTTGACTTTTTGGACAAAACCACTTGTTTCTCCTTTATGCCAAATGATTCCTCTACTTCGGCTGAAATAATGCATTTCTCCTTTTTGTATGGTGAGCCTAAAAGCCTCCCGATCCATGTAAGCATGCATCAATAGTTCACCTGTTTCGAAATCGGTCGTGACGACTGGGATGAGTCCTTTTGAATCAAATTTAGGGGCTAGCTCATTACCTTCTTCAACTTGTTTTATGCTTCTTCTCTCAGAGAAAATATTTTCATTTTTCACTTGTTTCATGTCTCCTATTTAACAACTCTGTTTCCAACTGGACGCTCAAACCTGCCCTTATATTCTCAGTACGTTCAGCCAGTAGTGTTTTCCACCATGCCACCGTGTCCCTGGCTGTTTCTCTTGTGGGTCGATTCCAGAGTCCTTTAGCTACTGATCTCTTACCACTGACTAGAGCTGCACCAGCATATTCTGAAATGGGCGGTATCCAGATTGGAAATGCACCTTCATCGATATTGCCCTGAGCTTGGATAAATTCATAGTCAACCCAGACTGGGACCATGTCGGCACCAGTAACCGCAAGACTGTCATTCAAAAGATCGCCCATTGTGAAAGTGCCTGCGGGCGTCACTGTATTGTATGTGCCGATTATGTTCTTATCGGCCACATCGATGGTAAATTTTGCCAAATCCCGGACATCAATAATCTGGATCATGTCCTTCGGAGTTCCTGGCCAAACCATTTCACCACCCAGTAGGGTGCGTGCAAGCCAGTAGGTATAGCGATCGGTGTGATCACCTGGACCTGCAACATAGGTAGGACGAAGGATGGACAGTCGCTTTTCGCCAAATTCCTGTGCAACTCTTTTCTCACACAGTGCCTTAAGTGGACCATAGGTATCAGGGGTTACTTTTTCGATGCTTTCATCAGCAATTTTAGCCAGTGGTGCATCTTCGTTTAAAGGTTCAGCTAAACTGGCATAGGCTGAAACAGTGGAGGTATAAATGTAGTGAGAGGTGACAGGTGCCAGTAGCCTGGCTGAATCTCTAACGTGTCTTGGTACATAACCTGAGTTGTCAATAACCACATCCCAGCTGTTTCCATGCAGAGCATCCAATCCGTTATTTCTATCGCCAATAAGGGTTTCTAAATCAGGGAATAAAGCGTTGTTGGTGCGACCTCTATTGAAAAGAGTTACATCATGTCCTCGTTTTAATGCTTCTCTAACCATGTGTGGGCCTAGAAAACCAGTACCTCCTAGAATCAAAATACGCAGTGAATTTCCATTGAAGTCTACATAATTTTTAGCTTGAGATAGTTGGAGCGGACTTCCAAAAGCAAGTGCTCCGGTTCCTAATAATCCTCCCTTAAGGATCTGACGTCGTTTATTGTCCATTTATTTTGTAAGTTGTTGAATGATCAGTCACAAGTTTATATGAGGCTCTATTAGATATCTATTCACTCTTGTTGATCTGATCAACTTGAGGCACTGGGTTCGTTGAGGTAAGGTCTAAACATGAAAAAATTAGGCCAATGGGGTGTAGCCAAGCGGTAAGGCAACAGGCTCTGACCCTGTGATTCGCAGGTTCGAATCCTGCCACCCCAGAATTTACCGCATTGTTAAGCCAGAAGATCTTGTAAATCACAAATTGGCTTAATAAGATGATCACCCAACAACAATAGCTCGTTTTTGGGAAGGATAGTTGATGAGATGGACATTAAAGAAGCACAACGTTACTTAGGGGAGGTTGATGTACAAGCCTTGAGCGAAACCATTCTTGCTCAAGAACCGCAGGCCTGGACAGAGCAATTGATTCGCCAACAAACCTACGAGGTGCATCAGGATACAGAGTCGATTGTATTGCTGTTTTGTGATGAATCTTGGCCGGAAGGTGAAATTCATCGGGAGGCTGGTTGGGATCGCTTGGCTGAGACTGCCATGCCGCTGATTGATCATATTATTGAAAATTACTACAGTCAGGGGGGCACACTGTTGCGAGCTATGGCGGCAAAGTTGAAGGCAGGAGGTCGAATTAGTCCGCATGTGGATTCGCTGGAGTCATTCCATATGGGGCATCGCATCCACGTTCCCATCACGACCAACGCCGCTGTGCGTTTCATGATTGAAGGTAAACCCTATAAATTTGAGGTGGGTAAGGCCTATGAACTCAATAACCAGAAGACACACAGTGTTATGAACATGAGTAAAGAGGACCGTATTTCCTTTATTTTTGATTATGTTCCACCCGATCTAAACGAAAACGCATAAGACCTAAATCATCAGTATGAATGAAGAGACCAGTCCCAAGGATATAAGTATTGCTAAAGCAATTAGTTTTATGCGCTCCAATCGACCGCTGCGAGCCGAAGAGCTTTGTCGCGATTATCTCAGCAAAAACCCAGGATGTACCGAGCACCTTCGCTTGTTGAGCCATGCGTTAATGAAACAAAATCGACTGAGGGAAGCAGAAGAAAAACTAAAATTTGCCATATCTTTATCGCCTAATTATCCTCAGTTGTACGAAGACCTAGGCAGTGTTTTTGCGATGCAATCTCGTTTTGATGAAGCCATTCCTGAGTTGGAAACAGCGATTCAACTTCAACCGGCATTGTCGCTGGCACATAAAAAACTTGGACAGGCCTTGGCTGCAGTTGGGCGAGGAAAAGAGGC
>CAZWGB010000002.1:0-55450 GCA_964633465.1 uncultured Woeseiaceae bacterium
CATTATGTAGCGCCAATCTGAACCTGTTGGCACCAAACGTGTTGGTAAGAATAAGGTCTGACCCAGCTTCAATAAAATTTTGATGATTAAGGTAAACGCGGTCAGGAAATTCTAAATTCCAAAGTTCCGGTGGATCCCCTGATTCGAGGCCCATTGAAAACAAGTTGGTTCCAGTGGCACCATCAGCGAGGATCCAACCTTTTGCAGCAATTAATTTTTCAATTTTATTCATAAAAAAACCCGACAGCCATGGCCTATCGAGTCTTATACTTTTTAGCAAATTTTTTTTATAGCGTCTGCAAGCTGCTCAAATCAACGCTGGCTATACCAGTTACGGTAGATTGCTATTATAATTGAATTAATCCCATTATTTAAATTTTTTTATGGCTAACAATCAAAAAAATATTACCTATTTAAAGCCCATAAAAGATTCTTTGGGCAGACCGCTGAAAGATTTGAGAATTTCTGTAATGGATCGCTGTAATTTTCGCTGTACCTATTGTATGCCGGAAGAAAAATACCATCCAAAGTTTAAATTTCTACCTTCAAATCAACGCCTGTCTTTCGAGGATATCCTTCGAATTACCAAGAATTTTGTTAGCTTGGGCGTTGATAAAATAAGGATAACAGGCGGGGAACCCCTACTAAGAGTTAATCTAACTGACCTTATTGGCGATCTCAGTCGTATTGATGGTATTAAGGATATTGCTTTAACCACCAATGGTGTCCTGCTGGCTAAATATGCTTCTGAGCTAAAGGCAGCTGGTCTGGACCGAGTAACTGTGAGTCTAGATTCAATCAATGCAAATGAGTTCAAGGCTATGACCGGTGGTCGAGGCTCACTCGATAGAGTATTGGCAGGGATAGAAGAAGCACAGGTCGCGCGCATTAAAAATATTAAGGTTAATGCTGTTATTAAGCGCGACATCAACGATCAGAAGATACTCAAGATGGTGGAGTATTTTAGGTCTTCGTCTATTATTTTAAGATTTATAGAATATATGGATGTGGGCAACATCAATCATTGGAAGAAATCCGAAACCGTGCCAAGCCAAGAAATTGTTGAATTGATTAAGACAAAATGGCCAATGCAAGCAATCGAGCCAAATTATAAAGGAGAGGTGGCGTCCAGGTATCGATTTAAGGATGGAAAAGGTGAGCTTGGTTTTATTTCTTCGGTGACCAAACCATTTTGTGGATCCTGTTCCAGAGCGAGACTTTCTTCCGATGGCAAGCTCTACAACTGCTTGTTTGCCTCGACTGGCCAAGACGTAAAACTCTGGCTTAAGGAAGAACTGAATGACCATGAAATCCAACAAAGGATTCATTCAATCTGGTCTGAGCGAACTGACCGCTACAGTGAACTAAGAGCGCAGAACCTTACAGAAGTCGGCAAACAGAAAGTAGAAATGTATTATATTGGTGGTTGATTTTATTTACTGATTAGAGGTAAGAGCTATGCTAGGTTCAATGATGGACACTCCCTTGTTGATTTCATCTCTGATGGATCACGCAGAAAAGAATTTTCCAGAGCAAGAGATAGTATCGGTTGCTGCTGACAATCCTAACCATCGTTATACATTCCATGATGCTTTTAGGAGAACCAGACAATTAGCAAATGCTCTTGAATCATTAGATATAAAGCTAGGCGACAGAGTAGGAACATTGGCTTGGAATGACCACCGCCATTTTGAGCTTTACTATGCCGTTTCCTGCTCAGGCGCAATATGCCATACGGTTAATCCTAGATTATTTCCCGAACAACTGGTTTACATCATCAATCATGCCGAGGATCGAGTTATGTTTTGTGACCCAATGTTTGTGCCTTTATTGGAAAGTATCCAAGATCAACTGGAATTTATCGAGCACGTCATTGTTTTAACGTCAGAGGATCAAATGCCTTCGTCTTCACTTTCGAATCTTCTTTGCTATGAAACTCTCATTGCAGAACAATCCGATGTATATGAATGGCCTAAATTTGACGAGAAAACGGCTAGCGCTATGTGTTATACATCAGGCACGACTGGCAATCCAAAAGGTGTTTTGTACAATCATCGCTCAACCATTTTGCATGCCTATGCAGCTGCTTTACCCGATGTTTTTGGTATCTCAGCAAGTGACTGCATCCTGCCCATAGTTCCGATGTTTCACGTTAATGCTTGGGGTACTATTTACTCGGGACCATTATGCGGAAGCAAAATTGTTTTGCCTGGATCCAAAATGGCTGATGGAGAAACCCTTCAACGATTGATCGAATCAGAGCAAGTAACTGTTTCCCAAGGAGTTCCAACTGTATGGTTAGCATTACTGGCTTATCTCCAGGAATCAGGCAAACAAATCCACAGTTTGAAGCGAGTGATTACCGGCGGAGCAGCTTGTCCTGCCGTCATTGCCCAGGAAATGAAAGAAAAGCACAATGTCTATGTCCATGTGGCTTGGGGCATGACAGAAATGAGCCCATTGGGTACTTTTAATCAGTTTAAACCAGGAATGGAAGATCTCGAAGGTGATGAGTTGTTAGAGGCCCAGTTAAAGGCAGGTCGAGGGGTTTACGGTGTGGAAATGAAAATTACCGATGACGAGAACAAAGAATTGCCTTGGGATGGAGTGGCTTTTGGTAGCCTCAAAGTTCGTGGAGCCTGGGTTCTCAGCGACTACTTTAAGGCAGAGCCTGGAACAACACTTGAGGAAGACGGTTGGTTTGAAACCGGTGATGTAGCCACCATTGATGAACGTGGCTTTATGGCAATCACCGACAGAACTAAGGATGTGATTAAATCGGGTGGAGAATGGATTAGCTCAATTGATCTTGAGAACACAGCTACCAATCACCCCAAAGTTGCAGAAGCTGCAGTCATCGGGGTGAATCACCCCAAATGGACGGAAAGACCACTGTTGCTTGTTCAAGCTAAGGATGGAGAAGAACTCAGTAAGGATGAAATACTCCAATGGTATGAAGGCAAGGTAGCAAAATGGTGGATCCCAGATGATGTTGTCTTTGTTGATTCATTGCCTCACACAGCAACTGGTAAAATCCAAAAATTTGAGCTTAGAAAGACCTACAAAGATCATCAACTGCCGGATATCGATACCTAATTTTCTTTTGATTTAATGTGAATAAATCAGCAAGTATCACCATTCTCCAGAATGATCAAGGAGTTACAGAGGAGATTACTGATCAGGTGACCATTGAGGAGCCCCTGGAATTTAGTATTGCTTTTGGCCTGCAATCTTCTCGGGAAATAAAAAGCATCGCAATCACCATGCGCACACCAGGCAATGATTTCGAATTGGTTCTCGGGTTTTTGTATTCAGAGGGCATTATTAAAAATAAAAGTGATTTCCAATCAATCACGCGGATGGATAACTTGGAAGATCAGAGCAATACTGAAAATACAGTCTTGGTAGAACTCGATGAAACTCTGAGTGTGGATCCACAGAAAATCAGAAACCTTTACATCAACTCCTCTTGCGGTATTTGTGGTAGTCAGGTTGTGGACGGCATAGGATCCTTGCAACAGTATCACTCTTTAAAGAGTGATTTTTTGGTTACTGAATCGGTTCTTCGAACCCTGCCTGATCGCATACAAAAACAACAAGATGCATTTAGTCATACAGGTGGATTGCATGCTTCTGCATTGTTTAATCAGCAGGGATCAATTCTCGGTTTATATGAGGATGTAGGACGCCATAACGCGCTTGACAAACTAATTGGTAGTGAGCTGCAAAAAAACAACCTACCTTTATTGGAATGCGGTTTGATTTTAAGTGGTCGTACCAGTTTTGAGCTCATTCACAAGGCAGCACTGGCTGGAATACCACTCGTTGTTTCCATTGGCGCACCTTCAAGTTTAGCCATTGAGGCTGCTTGGGAATATGAAATTACCTTAGCAGGTTTCCTGCAAACCAATCGATTTAATATTTATTCGTTTCCAAGGCGGATTAAATAAGAACTCAGGAATTGTACTTAACAAACATATTGGTAGTCATTTCCTGACCAATTGATGTCTCTGGACCATGTCCAGGTATAACAAGGGTTTTTTCATCCAGTGAATACAATCTTTTTTGAATGGATTGTTTGAGTGTATTGAAGTCCCCACCCGGTAGATCTGTGCGTCCTACAGAGCCCAGAAAAAGGGTATCACCAGCGACTAAAACTTTTTCGTTTTCAAAATAAAAACTTACTGAACCCAATGTGTGTCCAGGAGTGTGGATGCACTTTCCAGAGCAGTGCTCAAGATCTTGTTCGTCTTCGATTTTGTAATCTGGAGGAGGTGCGGGTTTGTACTCGATGTTAAAGAACTGACATTGAATTTCTTGGGTATCCCACAAAAAGCGATCTGCCTCATGCAGATAAATAGGTGCTTCCGTAACATCTTTAATCTCAGCAGAAGCTAGGAAATGATCAAGATGAGCATGGGTGTGAAAAATTCCTTTAATGGTCAAATTCATCTTGCGGATGGTCTCCAGGATAGTATCGGCATCCCCGCCTGGGTCTATCACATAACCCATTCCAGTTTTGGTATTCCCAATAATCGTGCAGTTGCATTGCAACGGACCTACAGGGAATGACTTATAAACAATTGCCATAATGTTCGTTTCTCAGTAACTTGGTTACAGCCAGAGCGCTAGTTTCAAAGTTTAGCGTCTTGGTGCAGTTGATTATAATGAAGTTTTAACCGTGTACCAGTCTTTAGAAAATTTATCCATTGAGAGACGTTTTGTAACACTTACAGATCGCCAGGTCCACTATCGTATTTCAGGCGATGGACCACCTTTGCTATTGTTGCATCAAAGCCCAACATCTTCTGCTGAAATGGCTACCACCATTGAGTACTTTGCCGACGAGTTCACAGTCATTGCCCCGGATACACCAGGTTTTGGACTGTCTGATTACAAGGAAGGCACCCCATCCGATATCACTGTCTATGCTCAGATGGTAAAGGAATTCATCGACGCTTTAGATTTATCAGAGCTCTGTATTTATGGATTTCACACTGGAGCTATTATAGGAGCTGAGATGGCAAGGCTTTATCCCGATCTTTGCAAGGCAGTGGTAGTAAATGGTCTTTGGGTTGCTGATAAAGATGAAGTAGATCTTATTTTGCAACATTACACTAAATGGTACGAACCGACTCCGGAGGGCAGCCAAATGCCCTGGATCTGGTCTAGACTCAGAGATCAGTTGATTTTTTTCCCCTGGTTCTTGAAAGAAGGAAATTACAGATTGAGCCTAGATTTGCCAGAACCAGAAATGAAGCAACCTTTTGTGTTGGATCTTTTGAGGACAACTGAGAAGGCTCAGACGGCCTACAGAGCAGCATTCTTGTATCCATCCAAAGAAAGAATTCAGGAAATCAAGACACCCACATTTCTTTTGAATTATCAGGGCGACCCAATCGGAAACCACCCACAGCGGTTGGAGACTGTTCCTGATTGCGTCCAGATAGAGCTTCTAGAAGACCCTAATGCTGTTGAAGTGAGAGCGCGAGAAATTTTTAAGGAATTTTCGCCTGCAAAAGCAACCATTCAACCACAGGCTTTTGTAATGACGGAAAAAATTAACAGGCCTAAAGGTTTTGTCCATACTTCCTTTGGTCCAGTATTCTATCACCAGGAAATGGCCCAATCGCAAATGGATCAAGGGACTCACCAACCGGTGGTTTTTTTACATGATTTTGGTACTTCCTCAAATGCCACAATGGAGATTTCAAATTATTGTCAGGGCACTAATCAAAGACTATTCGTTGATCTGCCTGGGCATGGGGAAACAGGAGTGACCTACCTAGAGGATTACTACCCAAGTTCCATTGCTAAAATGTTGGCAGATGGGCTGAAGCAATTAAATTTGGGTGAAATTCACCTTCTTTCAATGGGCATATCGAGTTCCATTGCCTTGGAATTGAGCTTAATCGACAGTTTGCAAGTCAAGCAATTGTCTTTCATTGATCCCTGGTGTCCAAATGCAATTGAAATTGATTCAATGAGTCATCATTACGCTCCTGATTTAAGTCCTTCTGAGTATGGCGAGCATCTAATGAGAGCCTGGTATTTTGCTCGTGACAGCGAACTTTATTTCCCTTGGTACGATACAAAAAATACCAATGCATTGAAACGAGAGCCTGAGATTGATCCCCAAACAACTCATCGTCGAGCAGTGGATGCTCTTAAAGCTGGAGAAGAATTGCAACGACTTGCCAACGATTTAATTGACTATGATGTGAGAGCAAATTTGCAAGATATACCTTTCAATACGAAGGTCTATTCATGGACTGGAAATAGAAGGGAAAATTTTGCTGAACGGATTCATCGAGCAATAAGCGGTTCAAAATTGTATTATTTGCCAGAGAGCAAATCTCAGTGGTCCATAAATTTATCGGATTAACATATATTCTAAGGAGATATTAATTATGAGTCAGGCTGAAAAAGAAGCAATTTCTGTTCTAACTGCTGTAATTGGCAAAAAGTATGTTTTGACAGACAAAAAGTCGGTGGAATTTTATTCTATGGATGTTTATCGCTCTTTTGAGGTTCCAATTGCGGTTGTTCAGCCAGGCAGTGTGGAAGAATTGCAAGAAGTTGTTAGAGTGGCCACAGGTTTGGGTATAGCTATTGTGACCAGAGGAGGAGGCGCTTCTTACACAGATGGTTACTTAGCTACCACCCCAAAATCAATCACTATTGATACATCCAGACTTAATAAAATAGTGGAAATTAATGAAGAAGATATGTTGGTAACTGTTGAACCAGGAGTCACCTGGGCAGAAATGTCAGCAACATTGGCAGCAAAAAATCTTCGCACCCCATTCTGGGGACCTTTTTCTGGTTTGAAAGCCACAGTTGGAGGTTCTACTTCTCAGAATAGTTTAAGCATGGGAACAAGTGCTTATGGAGGATCTCCTGAATCAATCCTCTGTTATGAAATCGTTCTACCCAGTGGAAAAATTTTAAAAACGGGATCTTCTTCTATGGAAAATAGCCCTGCTTTTTTTAGGCATTATGGTCCTGATTTAACCGGACTTTTCTCAGGCGACGCTGGGGCTCTGGGAGTGAAGGCAAGAATTACGCTTAGATTAATAAAACTACCTAGTCATACTCTAACATGTTCATTTGGCTTTAAAGACTATGGATCTATGAGTAAGGGCATGGCAGCAGCTGCTAGAGAGCAATCAGTATCCAGTAACTGGGGTGTAGATCCAAAATTACAACAAGGTCAACTAGGCAGAGTAACATTATCCGATGCAATTAAAGCAGCCTATGCAGTTTTAAGAACAGCAAGAAACCCATTTGAGGCAATTGTCCAACTTGGAAAAATGGCCTTGGCTGGCAAACGTTTTTTAACAGGGTTTGATTATTCAGCTCATTTTGTTGTTGAAGGCTATAGTGTTGCTGAGGTTAAAAGTAAATTAGCCCAAACCAGAAAAGCAGTGGGCTCTTATGGAACTGAAATTGCGAATACAATACCTACTGTACTGGGTGCGATGCCTTTTATGCCTTTGTACCCAATATTAGGGCCTCAAGGTGAAAGGTGGGTTCCTATGCACGGGTTTTTGCCCTTTTCAAGAATGCAAGATTTTCACGATCGCCTGATTCAACTCTATGATGACAAAAAAGAAAAAATGGAAACACATTCGGTTGAAGCAGGTGCTATGTTTATGACCTATTCCACCCACAGTTTCCTTTATGAAGTTGCACTGTATTGGAAAGATGATCGTTCGCTATATCACAAAACCTATTTGGATCAGGATTATTTGGATATGCTACCAGTCCATGATGAAAACCAAGCAGGACGGGCTTTGGTTGCTGAGATCAGAAGTAAAATTCAGGACATATATTCAGAATTAGGAGCTGTTCATTTCCAAGTAGGCAAAAGCTACCCTTACCAGAAGGGAAGGCAGGAAGAAGCAGCAAAAGCCTTAAAAGACATCAAAGATTCAATTGATCCAGATAATTTGATGAATCCTGGTGCTTTGGGACTGTAATCTTCGTTAAGTGATGTTTGTTAAGTTGTCGCGAATAAGCATTCTTGTTTTTAGCGTTCTTCTTTTTGGTTGTTCTGATACACAACACAAATCAAAAGAAAGCACTTTTCAGGGAGAGAAAATAGGGGTTCTCTATGTTTCCCATGGTGGGTTTGAGACATATGGAGAGAAGCAAATGTGGGATTCAACCATGCAGATTTTCTCCTACGATCAAAATAGCCCGGTTTACCAACAAATCCTTTGGAACGCTGATTATTGGCCTCAAATACTTAAATTTGGCAATGCCTCTAAAGAAATTGGCAAGTATTCATTTGAATACAAACGGATTGGAGGCGTGGATCCGTACCCAGAGTCAAAACGTAAAACAACAGCAGAACTAAGCTCCGTTTTGACCAGTTATGAAAATCGTTTGGGAGTCGATTTTATCGTTGATTCCATGACCTGGATCAGTCCCAACCCGGGTGAACTGGCAAACCCCAGAATGCTCTACAACCCTGGGGTTTCAAATGGTAATCCTCTACGATATTGTGGTTCCGGTGACCCAAGCTGGAGTCTTTGTAATAAGGATCGTTACAATGTTGATGGCCCCATCGAACGGATGGTAAAAAGTGGTGTTGATCGAATCATCCTGATTGATTTAACCACTGCAGGAGCGAGGTTTTCAAAAACCTATGATGTTTATACGACTGCTAGAAAAGTCATTGATGACTACAACAAAAGCCAACAAACTGAGGTTACAATCGAATGGGTGAATGATCCCAAGGAGTTGATGATTGGATCCTATCCAACCAAGCCCAAGGGCTGGACCCGATCCACAGGTATCCCGGAAGAAAATCCCATACTCGATCACAGCGAATACCCGAATCCTGTAATCAGCGATTTAAGATTGGCACAGTTTCAGGTTGAAGGAATCGAGGCAGAATTTGATGCTGAAATTGCTTTAGAGAATACAGGAGTACTGATGGTCAATCATGGTATTCTCGCTATGAATCAAGTGTTTGATCCAAAAATCAATGACACTCTCATCCTCAATCAAAACATTAAGGATTTGTTGTTGAAAAAGCATCCAGAGATGCAAACCAAGAACATACTTGGCGGTTGGTTTGGCGATATGGTAAGAAATGAGTTGGTAAAACCAGGTCCTCCAGTTTTTACCCAATTGGAGCGGACGAGAGAGATGCGCGGTGAGAATCTGGGTTATATTCTTCTTCACGATACGCAAAATCAAATGCCACAGGGAGATTGGGGGTTTCGTTACTGGCAGGCACTCGAGCAGCTAAAAAACAATGGTGTCCAACATATCGTGGTAGTTTTCCCCCAGATAATGGAAAATTCAGTACTAAACCTGGTGGAAGTACCCAATCAAATAGCCAAAGAAATCGGCTATAGCAATTGGTCTAAAATTGAACAACTCGATTTTACAACCTATCCCGAAGTTGGCCATCCTTTTGCCGACTATTGGGGTATATGGGTCAAAAAAATGTGCAAAGTTTTATCAGATCCTGAACAGAGAAAACCTTGCTGTTTTAAGATGGGCGGATGCGCTAATGGTCAACCTTATCCTCCACCCAGGCAAGCACCTTTAAACGAGAGACGAGATGACCTGGATCCATCTCTTGCTTTTGATGTGTCACATTTCGGTCATCTGGGTTATGATTCTGAATTTGGAATGCCGAGTGAAAGGCAGCCGGTGCAAAATCAGTACACTGGAACATGGTCAATGTGGAAGGTTACAGATGACCACAGGGCAGTGGCAGAATTTCTGGCAGACAAGGTTGTTGAGCATTTGGAGACACATTAGTAAATAAAGGAAATCACTGATGCCAATTGAAATTTTAAGACGAGATTTTTTACTAGGATTGGGAGCTGTTGCAATGATGGCTTCAGAAAAATCTTCTGGAGCAATGTATGGATCTGTTCCTGAAGATGCCCCAGATATGAGTTTGCCACTGAATAATCTGATGAATTTAATTCGTATGCAAGCCAGTCTTGACAGTACAAGTCAAATTCCATGGCATTACAACGGTACTTTGTATGCCCAAGTTGGTTCTGAGCAGCCGATTCCAATGGTCAAGATCGAAGGAATGGAAAGTTACAGAGTTTTTCCGTTGGAGGATGGCTCTTATGAAATTTTGGGTAATATGCTGACATTTTTCCGGGACATTGATACTGGAAAAATGATCCGAGAGTATCAAAATCCATTTACTGGGAAAATCAATGAGGTACTGCCTAACATTAGGCAAGCAAGTATTGGCAGAGGTCTGAATATCTCCACCATGGGTGCAAGACCCAAGGCTTTCATTGATCAAATGCCAGACAAGCCTTTACTATTGGAATGGACGTTTGGCCCTGAAGCGGTTTGGTTGCAGAATGACACAGCCTATCCTCCGGGTCTTACTGCACCCAGAATGCAAAGATCTTCGATGTTTGCTCCACTGGATCAGTTTCTTGATCAAAATGTTAAATCATTACCAACTTTATTTACTGCCACAGTATTGATGCCATGGCTACCTTGGATGGATATGAATGAAGTTGAAGGCCATACTCTCTGGCATGCATCAGGAGTTAAATTAAAATCCATCAACCAGCTACCATTGGAGTACTTCACACGAATGATGGCAGAACATCCTGAATTATCTTCTTTTAATTTAGAAACAGATACCGGACCAGTTGTTTACGAATAAAACATTGGTTACAATCCCCGCGTGGATCCAAAACTCAACTTAATTTGTTGTATATTTCTTCTCTTTATTGTTTCCTGTGGTGACCAGGAAAAGATTGAAAATTTAGAATCTAATAGAGAAGTCGGGGCATTAAGCTCTGAGGGAAAAATTGCCGAAGTAGTTTCAACTGGTGACCTTGAAAGAGGAAGAAAATTGTTCATACAATGTCGTGCATGTCATTCATTGAGACAAGGGGAACCTCATAAAGTCGGCCCTAATTTATATGGTATTTTCAATAGCAAGGCTGCTACGCGAGAAGGCTTCAATTATTCTGATGAATTCATTGCTTCAACTATTGAGTGGGATTTTTCTACACTTGATTTATGGTTAGAAAAACCATACTTACTAGTACCAGGCAACAGAATGGTTTTTTCTGGAATGAATAAGGAGAAAGATCGCTTGGATCTAATAGCTTATTTACATCAGGAGACCTCAAACTGATTTATAATAATCAAAATGTATGTTCAAAATGATAAGAAATGAGGTATATACATGACCAATGAATCGATTTTAGGGATTTTTGCAAAATCACCCTTTGTTAGTCTCCAAAAACATATGGATATTGGTAAACAAGCAGCAATAGCTCTACAAAATTTCTTAACTTCTGCAGGCGTTTCTGATTGGAGCAAAGCAAAGCAATATCGACAAGAAATTATTGATCTTGAGCATGCTGCAGATGATATTAAGAATCAAATTCGAACTCATTTGCCAAAATCCTTGTTTATGTCAGTTTCCAGAGAAGATCTGTTGGATTTGGTTTACACCATGGACGGAATACCAAATACAGCCAAAGATATTTCAGGAATCATGATTGGAAGACAAATGGAAATTCCAAATCAAATTGCTGAACAATTTTCGGCTTTTGTCAAGGCTGCAATAAAGGCAGCAAAACAAGCTTCAGCGGCAATTGAAAAAGTTGATGAAGTTCGAAGAGGAGGATTTAGTTCTAGTGATGCAGATTTGTTACAAGATCTTGTTGCAGAGCTGGAATTGCTTGAGCACGAAAATGACGATTTAGAAGCTGCTCTTAGAAATGATTTTTTTGAAATTGAAAAAGATTTTCCCGCAGTTGATGCGATGTTTTTATATGACATTTTCAACAGAATTGGTTCCCTTGCTGATATTTCACAAACGGCGGGACATATTTTAATCCGAATGGTGTCCAAATAATATTTGAGGTAAATAATGTTTGAAGTAATAGCCGAACATGGTCAACTCTTACTGATTTTAGGGTGTATTTTTGGATTTTTTATGGCTTGGGGCATTGGCGCCAACGACGTTGCCAACGCCATGGGTACTTCGGTCGGAGCAAGAGCATTGACTGTGGCGCAAGCCATCATGGTCGCCTGTATTTTTGAATTCGCTGGTGCTTATCTCGCTGGAGGTGAAGTCACATCAACGATCAGAAAAGGAATTATTGATGCAACAGTCATTAGCGAAACACCCGAGCTTCTCGTGTTTGGCATGCTGGCTTCTTTACTAGCAGCTGGCATTTGGCTCTTGATAGCCTCTTACTTTGGTTGGCCTGTATCAACCACACATTCAATTGTGGGAGCAATTGTCGGTTTCGCTGCAGTGGGCATTGGTGTTGATGTTATCCAATGGTCAAAAGTCGCTTCCATATTAGCCAGTTGGATCGTATCCCCTGTGATGGCAGGAACCATTGCATTCCTACTATTTACGACCGTTAGGAAATTAATACTACAAACAGAAGACCCGTTCATGAGCGCTAAAAGGTACGTCCCTTTCTATATGTTCTTGGCAGGTTTTGTGGTCGCTATGGTGACGTTTCTAAAAGGATTGAAGCATGTAGGACTTGATTTTACTGCCATGGAGAGTGTTGCTTGGGCATTGGTTTTTGCTTTAATCATTGCTCTCTTGGGAACCCTCTTATTGCAGAGAATAGACAACACAATTAAGGAAAAAAATGGAGCTATGTTTGATGGTGTTGAGCGAGTATTTGCCATCCTGATGGTTTTCACAGCATGTGCAATGGCATTTGCTCATGGTTCGAACGATGTTGCTAATGCCATTGGTCCTTTAGCAGCAATTGTTTCAGTGGTTCAAAGCGGAGGAGAAATAGCTGCCAAGTCGATTTTACCACCTTGGATATTGTTAATTGGTGCCTCCGGGATTGTTATCGGCCTAGCTATGCTAGGCTTCAGGGTGATGATGACTGTTGGGAGAGCCATCACTGAGTTAACACCAAGCCGCGGTTTTGCAGCAGAATTAGCAGCTGCTGGAACCGTTGTCATTGCTTCTGGAACTGGTTTGCCCATATCTACAACCCATACTTTGGTGGGTGCCGTATTGGGTGTAGGTTTAGCCAGAGGCATAGGGGCAATTAATCTAAGTGTTGTTGGTAAAATTATTTTGTCATGGATTGTGACCTTGCCAGTGGGGGCAGGGCTATCCATTATGTTCTTTTTTGCTCTTAAGGGATTCTTTACCTAGCTTAGATTATTTATAGGAAGCTCACTGATAGATCAGAGACTAAATCGATGGAGGAAGAGTGAATGACTAAAACGATATTCACCCTTCTCATTGTATCAACCTGGTTTTCCTTAACACTTGCCAATGCAGATGAAAAACCAGTTGAATTCAATACTGATTTTCGCTATCGCTACGAATTTGTTGATGATGATAGCAAAGATTCTTCGCGCAGAAGAAACAGGATAAGAAGTCGCTTTAGTCTTATCGGGAACGTTAGTGAACAATTTAAAATCAATCTCAGATTTGCTACTGCTGAGAAGAATCCTACCTCAGCAAATCAAGACTTAGGCCACGATTTTTCACTTAAGGACATTGGCTTGGATCAGTTTTATTTTGATTACTCAATCTCTGATAATTTCAGCCTCCTGGGAGGCAAAGTAAAAAATCCATATTTCAAAGCCAACAAGAGCGAATTGATTTTTGATGGGGATTACAATCCAGAAGGTTTAGCTCTTCACTTTAATAATGGAATTGTATTTGGCTCAATAGGAACTTTCTCTATGGATGAGCATGAATCGGTAGATGATATATCCATATCAGGCTTTCAAGTTGGAGTTTCCAACAAAACATCAACAGGAGCTAGATATAAAATTGCATTGGCTCGATATAGTTTTGATGATATTAGTGGAAGGCCGGCATCAGAAATAACATGGAATGGCAAAATTTTTGGTAACCCAACGGATGCAAGTGGAAATTATCTTAACAATTATACTTTGAATAATTTCTCTGCTGAGATTAATGCAAATATTGGTGCTCAAGAAATGCCAGCAATCTTTTTTATCGATTGGGTTAAGAACAGTGAGGCAGATAGTGACGATAGTGGGTATCAAATTGGATTAAAATTATCTTTTGTTAATTCTTGGAATGTCACTTATTTTTACCAGGATTTAGAGAAAAATGCAGTTTTTGGTGCCCTAACCAATTCAGATTTTGGAGGTGGTGGAGCAGGTCATAAAGGCCATGGCATCAAATTAAATTATGGATTCTCTAAGAATCTAAGCATTGAGTTTACTTGGTTTGATAACGATAAAGATATGACGACTGACTACACCCGAATTTTTCTCGATCTAAAATACAAATACTAAGAATTACTAACCGGCGATTCCCCAGCCACCATTTTGATAACCTTTAGGGAGCCCAGAATCAACGGTAAACCCATACAGCTCTTCTTTCGGCAGAGATCCTTTAACCATCCGATTCACTTCAATGAGCGCCTCTAAATTTATACCAGTTTGCAGTCCCATAGCATCAAGCATAAAAACGAGATCTTCAGTAACAATATTGCCACTTGCACCGGGTGCAAATGGACAACCGCCAATACCTCCCAAAGAAGAATCCAGGGTGGTAATACCTTCTTCCAAAGCAGCTAGAGCATTGGCCAGACCAAGTCCACGGGTATTATGCAAGTGGATACTGGTCAAATGCTGCTCACCCACTTCGTTTTTCACTAATCGGATCAATCTTTTAATCTGTGCTGGATTGGCGTAACCGGTGGTATCTGAAAGACCCAATTCATCACAGCCCAATTCCATTAATTGAACTCCAAGCGAGAGCACAGTTTTTTCAGCAACAGGTCCTTCCATGGTGCATCCAAATGCGGTGGATAGATTGCCTTCAAATTCAGGTCTTTTTGTTTCCTCCAAAGAATTGATGTACTGAACAATATTCTCAACCTCTTTAAGTACTTCACTATGGCTTTTTCTTAAATTTGATTGGCTGTGTGTTTCACTGACAGACAGTGGTAAGCACATCTTGTCAACACCAGCTTCTATTGCATTTTTTGCCCCAAAAAAGTTTGGAACCAAGGCAGTAACGGTTAAGCCGGGTAGAGTTTTTGCATATCTTACAATTTCTCCAGTATCGGCCATTTGTGGTAATAGTTTTGCTGGCACAAAAGATCCCACTTCAATTTCACGCACGCCAGCTGCCGCTTCAGCTTTAATCCACCGTTTCTTGTCTTCGGTTGACATGATGGTATCTATGCTTTGCAGGCCGTCTCTTGGGCCTACTTCACTCACTAGTACATCAATGTTAGTCATAACTAATTCCTTGATTATTGATTCCTATTCTATGCGATCTGGATTTTCAGAGAAATATTTAACAGAAAATTAATTTTCAAAAATAAATAAATACCTTATGCTTACCCATCTAAAATTACATTTATCGTTTGTTAACAACACCATTAGAAATCTTTAGGCAAACAAGCAAACTCTTTAATGAAGAAAAAAACTAATGACCAATTCACTCTGTTTGATCGCAGAAAATTTATAAAATTTTTTGGTCTTAGCTCTGCTTTGCTCGTAGCTGGTCTGGATGTACTCTATTCAGGCGGTATTAAAGCACAAGCATGGGTAGCAACAATGACTAAGGATTTGGGTTGGAAGCCTGTGGATTTACCCTTACCCAGTCTGACAGACGGATTCACTCCTGATGAACAAATAGAATTCTATTCTGAATACGAAGCCCAGGATGATCTAATCTTACCCGAAGGCTTTACCTACAATGTTATTGCTTCTTGGGGCGACCCTGTTGGCGATTGCAGATACGGGTACAACAATGACCACATTGGATTTGTAGAATCCGGTGTGAATCAAGCCTATCTGGTCGTAAACCATGAAAATATGGATTATGACAGTCTTGCTACTTATCTTGAGACCTTTCCTATGGTAATGGGCTATGCATTGCCTGATGTACTTAACAAGATAAAGGACAATGTAATTTTGGACTTTTCAGAAATGAATGATGAGGACCCCAAAAAAGAGATGATTAAATCCATGGCGTTAGAGGGTGCTGCAGATATGGGTATATCTGTGATTTCCGTTGAGCGGAATAATAATGGTGATTGGGTCAGAACATTTTCCGAGCAAGACAGAAGAATTTCAGTAACACAAGCACTGAAGGATCCAGCTAAGCTATCTAAATCTACCGGTCCAGCTAGTTCAGTCTTTAGAAAACAAAACAAAATTGGATTTGACGATGGTCTCTTGGATAAATGCATAGGCAGTTTTTGGAACTGCTCAGGCGGAACAACCCCATGGGGAACTGTGATCAGTGCAGAAGAATGGCTGGATGCTCATGTTATCTATCCAGTCAAAGCAGATGGCAGTTCATTTCCGCCGACAACCATGCCCTTTTATACCTCAACCTTCAGTGGGTTGGGTAATATCTTCGAGCTGGCAGGCAACAAATACGGTTGGGGAGTTGAAGTAGATCCTGAAAATAAGGATGATTTTGGCACCAAACACACCATGCTCGGTCGCTACCGACATGAAGCGTTTTCCTTTAATTGCAAGAAAAATCAATCACTTGCAGTCTACGCCGGCGATGATACCAAAGGTGGACATATTTATAAAATGATTAGTGCGGGCAAAGTATCCGATCCAAAGTCGAAGAGCAATTCAAAACTCTTTGAAGCAGGAGTATTACATGCTGCTAAATTCTTAAAAGATGGAACGGGTTATTGGATACCGTTGATCCCTGATACGATTCTTGACCCAGTTCTACCGAGTAGTGTTATCGCTGGAATCGTTAGTCTTCCAAATCCAGATAGAGTTAAAGGCGGTATACAGACTTACACCACAGATGATGAGGTTAGCTCCATTTATCAAAACAAAGGTTTTGATAAATTGGGTGACCTGTATCTGGGCGATGACGATACAGAAATTCAGGGGGCAATATTAATTGATGCTCACTATGCTGCTAATGCAGTAGGAGCTACTGGATGTCCTAGGCCCGAAGACTGTGAGTTTGATGACAAAAAAGGTGTTTTGTATTTTGCTTGTACCGCGATTACCGGGGACGCTGAGGATAGCGATAGCCCTGACAGGGAGATTTTTGCTTGGGATGACCATGAGGAAAATGAAAATCTTGCTGATCGGCAAAATGACCCTTATCGTCCAGGTATCATACTCAAAATTGCAGATGACAACGATGCCTCTCCTGAATCTTTAACTTTTACATGGGAAACATTGATGATGGGCGGTGAGCCTGTAGATGGCGGTGCAGGTTGGGCAAATCCAGATAATCTTGAGCTTGATGACAAAGGTAATCTATGGATGGTGACCGATATCTCATCGGAAGTACTAAATCAACCGGTGATTGATCGTGACCAAGTTTCCAACAGTTCATTGCGAGGTATTTACAGCAACAATAACGCATGGTTTATTCCTACTTCAGGGCCTTATTCAGGCCAATCTTTTCCTTTTGCTATCGGTCCCACGGAAACAGAGTTGTGTGGTTTGCAATTTAGCACAGATCAAAAAACCCTATTTCTGACACCACAACACCCTGGGGTTTTTAATGGTATACGCAGAGATATGGCTTTTGAGGAAAGACAATTTGCATTAAAAACAACGGATGGTAGAGAGTTTTTTCAAGTTCGAAAAGTGCCTATCGGCTCAAATTGGCCATCAAAGGAACCCAACCAACCTCCACGCCCATCAATCGTTGCAGTCCGTCGTAAAAACAATAAACCTATCGTTTAGTCTCTAGGGATTTAAATAACAGTCATTTAAAGTAAACCCAAGGTCTAATCCAATGGTCATTTTCTTCAAATGCTTCTATGGAGGCCATCATCTTTAGGGTTGATCCTATCGTATCAAGTCCTTGAAGCAGATTTTGTTGATTGCTGGGCTCAATCTCAAAGGAATATCTAATATCACTCCCAGCAATGATAGTGGTATCTTTTAAATCCACAGTCAGTTGATTTACAGCTGGGTTAAGTTCGACGAAAGTTTGTAGTTCTCTAATTTTCTCCGTTCCCAAAAGGACAGGAAGAATCCCATTTTGGATGCAATTGTTGTAAAAAATAGAGCCAAAGCTTGGCGCAACAATTGCTCGAATACCCCACTGATATAGAGCCCAGACAGCGTGTTCTCTTGAGGATCCGCAACCAAAATTTTCTCCTGTGAGTATGAAGGATGCTCTCCTGTATGGTTCTTGATTAAGAATAAATGCTGGGTTTTCTTTTCTGGTTTTAAGGGATAAGTACCTCCATTCTGCAAATAAACCATCTTCCAAGCCTTTTTTTGAGACTGATTTTATCTCTCTGCTTGGGATGATGGCATCGGTATCGATATTGAGGTGAATCAATGTTGCAGCAATGCCTGTGTGTTGCTTAAATGGCTCCATTATTCAATCTCCAAACTTTTAACATCATTCAATTTTCCAGATACTGCCGAAGCAGCAACTGTTGCAGGGGAGGCAAGATGCGAACGTGTGCGCTTGCCTTGTCTATTTTCAAAGTTCCTATTTGTGGTAGTGATTACCCGTTGTTTTTCGCCGAAACTTTCTCCACCTGCAAAAAAGCACATTGAACAGCCGGATTCACGCCACTCAAAACCAGCAGCTTTAAAGATTTGATCCAAGCCTTCCTGCTCTGCTTCAAGCTTTACTTGCGATGAGCCTGGAACACAAATTGCTTTTACTCCAGATGCAACTTTCCTGTTTTTCAGTACTGCTGAAGCTGCCCTTAGGTCACTTAATCGGCTGTTGGTGCAGGAGCCAATGAAGGCTGCATCTATCGTAATGTCTTTCATTTTTGTGCCAGGGCTAAGATCCATATATTGCAGCGCCTTCTGCATTGATTTTTGTGAACTTGAATCAGTTTCTTCGTCAGGATCAGGAATACTTTTATCAATTGGAATTGCATGCTGTGGACTGGTGCCCCAAGTAACGAAAGGCGTCATTGTTTCGCAGTCAATTGTAAGCATTTCATCAAAATGAGCATCTTTATCACTTCTCAAGCTTTCCCAATGGTCAAGTGCTTTATTGTAAGACAAGCCTTGAGGAGCAAAAGGACGTTTTGCAATGTATTCAAAAGTTTTAGAATCCGGCGCAATAATGCCTGTCCATGCGCCAAACTCAACAGCCATATTACACAAAGTTAGGCGTGCTTCAATCTCAAGGTTTTCAATTACAGGTCCTGAGAACTCAACCGCGTAACCAGTTCCACCTGCAGCTCCAAATTTCTGGATTAAATGTAAAATTAAATCTTTGGCCGTGACCCCAAAGGGCAGCGTGCCATCAAAAATTACTTTCATCATTTTTGGTTTTTTAATGATCAGGGTGCTCGTACTGAGGGCATGCTCACATTCACTTGAACCGATGCCCCATCCTAATGCTCCCAAACCGCCAACAGTGCAAGTATGAGAGTCAGGGCAAACCAGAGTAACCCCAGGTAGAGCAATCCCTTGTTCTGGAGAAACCACATGCACTATTCCCTGATTTGGATCACCTAGATCAAAAAAGTTGATGCCCGTTTTTTTAGCAGACGATCGGGTAGAAATGATGAACTCTTTGCCGCTGGGCATGAGTGTTTCATCCCCTCGACCAGGAAAAGTATCGACGATGTGATCCATGGTGCAGAAAACATGAGATGGATTACGAACAGCACGGCTTTCTTTTTCTAAATTTTTTAATGCAATGCTTCCAGTTCTTTCATGCAAGAAAATCCGATCGATATAAATCAGGCTATTGCCATCATCATGATTGATAATTGCATGTTGTTGCCATATTTTTTCTACCAGTGTTAAACCCATGTCTTTGTACGCAATTTCTTTGTTGAATATTATAAATTAAATTGAGAGTAATATTTCTGAAGGTCCTGATTTGATAGAATCCTAATGCTATTAAAACAATAAGGCTATAATTGATGCCAAAGGAAGGTTAGAAGGGAATAAATGCTTAGTCACCTTGATAAAAACAATCGTCCCAATATGGTCGATATCTCTGATAAAGCAATCACCAAAAGAACTGCTGTTGCTTCGGCTTGCGTTAAATTACCTGAGGTGGTGAGGAAAGAATTTGTTAAAGGTGAGATTCAAACCAAGAAGGGACCTGTGATTGACACCGCTATCGTTGCTGGCACAATGGCTGCGAAAAAAACCCACGAATTGATCCCGTTTTGCCATCCCTTAGGGCTGAACGTGTGTAAAATTTCAATTGATTTAAGTGATACCGGAGATTTAATAATTCTGTGTGAAGTCTCTATAGAACACAAAACAGGGGTCGAAATGGAGGCGCTCACCGGAGCTACTGTGGCAGCACTCACGGTCTATGATATGTGCAAATCACTTTCCCATGAGATTGAGATCAGTGACATACGTCTACAGAAAAAAACCGGAGGTAAACGTACGGTTGGGTAACAACCACCCTTCTTATCTGTTATGCCACAATTGCATGGACTGATACTTACCGGAGGTCGAAGTAGGAGGATGGGTCAAGATAAAGCCCTGATGCGTTTGGCTTCAAAAACACTCCTCGAATGTACTCATGAACTGCTGCACGAGTGCCTGGTATCAATTTATGTATCTATCAAACAGGATCAAATAGGTGATCCCATACGGTCCAAGTTTAAGCTGATCATCGATGAGCATGGTCAGTCAGGTCCCATGGCAGGAATTTTATCAGCACATAAGACTCATCCCCACAGTGCTTGGTTGGTTGTTGCCTGTGATATGCCCAGTTTGGATAAACAAACTTTGGCACAATTGATAAAGGAGAGAGATTCTGCTTTTGATGCAACAGCTTTCAACAGTCCGAAAGATAACTTACCGGAGCCGCTCTGTGCTATTTATGAGCCTCATCTTCTCTCAGAGGTTCTTGACAATTCAAAGCTATTGCCGAGTAACAGTCCAAGGGACTTGTTGTTGCAATCTAGAGTTAAAATCATAAAAACACAGAATCCAACCGCCCTAGAGAATACGAATTATCCAAGAGAGGATTTAAGTGAAATTGAATCTTGAGTATGCGATCATTGTGCGCAAATATTAATGATTCCTAAAACTTGAGAAACACATGGAGAAATTTTAGGGTAAAACTATGACAGAAAATAACAACACACCAACCGAAGACGAAGCAAAGAAAGCCGTTCGAACTCTCATTCAATGGGCAGGTGATGACCCTGAACGAGAAGGCTTAAAGGAAACGCCTCAACGCGTTGCAAAGGCCTATAAAGATTGGTTTAGTGGCTATGGAGAAGATCCTTACGAGTACATGAACAGAACTTTTGAAGAGGTTGATGGCTACGACGAAATGGTCACTCTTAGGGGCATCACCTTTGAATCCCATTGCGAGCATCATATTGCTTTGATTACAGGCAAAGCCTTTGTTGCTTATCTTCCTGATCATAAAGTTGTGGGTATCAGTAAATTGGCCAGAGTTGTCGATGCTTACGCCCGACGATTCCAGGTGCAAGAAAAAATGACTGCTCAGATAGCTAATTGTATTAACGAGGTACTCAAGCCCAAAGGTGTAGGTGTGGTTATCATTGGCAGGCATGCTTGTATGACGACGAGAGGCATTCACAAGAGCAGCGTTGACATGGTTACTAGCACCATGTTGGGAGGTTTTAGAACCAGTGAAGCAACTCGTATCGAATTTATGAAAACATTGGGTAATTTAGAAATCGATTAAAAAATTATGAGCCATATAATTTCATCTTTTGAAGATTTGAAAGCCCTTGAGGGTATGGAGGTTGGAGTATCGGACTGGTTTCAAATTACTCAAGATCAAATCAATCAATTTGCAGATGTGACCCTTGATCATCAATGGATTCATGTTGATGTGGGACGAGCACAAAAAGAGATGCCAGGCGGGACAACTATTGCACACGGTTACCTAACTTTGTCTATGATTCCAGCTATGACTGCAGGGTTTTTAGAATTTACCAATTTGAAAATGGGAATCAATTATGGATTGAACAAGGTTCGCTTTACCAATATGGTTGCCGTAGATAGTAGAATTCGTGCCCGATCAGTGGTTCAGGCAGTAAGACAACGTTCTGGTGCAGCTCAGTTGGTAGGTCTGACTACTGTGGATATTGAGGGTGAAACCAAACCCGCCTGTGTCGTCGAGACCGTCTCGTTTTTTCATTTCGGCTGAATATGAACGATCCAAATACCTTGGATACTACAATTGAGCGATTGATTGAATTGCTTGACCTTGAAAACATTGAGGAGAATATATTCCGGGGCGAAAGCCAAGACATAGGAAGCCCTCAGGTATTTGGTGGTCAAGTATTGGGACAAGCACTGACTGCAGCCAGTCGAACTGTTAAAGACCGCAATGTACATTCTCTGCATGCTTATTTTTTAAGGCGCGGTGATTTCGAGGCACCAATTGTTTACGAAGTTGATAGAGCGAGAGATGGTGGAAGTTTTTCCAACCGAAGAGTCATAGCAGTTCAACATGGAGAGCAAATTTTCAATATGACGGCTTCATTTCAGAGACCGGAAGAGGGTTTAGAGCATCAATCTGAGATGCCCAGTGTTGCACCACCGGAAGAACTTGATGATTTACTGGATTTGATCAAGCCGGAATGGATTGAACAATTGCCTCAAAGAATACAAAGAATGCTAACCCGGCAGAGGCCTTTTGATGTGAGACCGGTGGAGTTGCCACATTTTTTAAGTAAAACAACTAGAGAGCCACGGAAGCATACTTGGATCAAAGCCAAAGGAGAGGTTCCAAACAAGCTTTCTCTCCATCAAGCACTTTTGGCTTATGTCTCTGATTACGATTTGTTAACCACCGCCATACTCCCCCATGGAACCAATATAATGCAAAATCGATTCCAAATGGCTAGCCTTGATCATGCTATGTGGTTTCACAAAAGCTGTGTCGTGGATCAATGGATGCTGTTTGCTTATGACAGTCCCAGGTCATCTGGTGCTAGAGGATTTGCAACAGGACAGATTTTTTCAAGAGAAGGGATACTGATTGCATCTATGACTCAAGAGGGGTTGATGCGGCTTCGAAATTAACCAAGCCCTTGGCAAAACGCTTGCCGTTAAGAATATAGCCCTGGGCAGAATATTTAATCATTTTTATGTCTTCACTGGTTAATTCACGAATCACTTTGGCAGGTGATCCCATGATCAAAGAATTTTCTGGGAAAGTCTTATTTTCAGTGATCAAAGAGTTGGCTCCCACTATGGAATGCTTTCCAATCACAGCATGATTCAGGATCGTGCTATTAATCCCAATCAGGCAGTGATCACTGATGGAACAGCCGTGAAGCATCACTTTGTGGCCAACGGTGACCATTTTACCGATGGTCAGAGGTGCGCCGCTATCGGTATGGAGTATGGATCCGTCTTGAACGTTACTACCGGCGCCTATTTTTATGGGATCGTTGTCTCCGCGTATAACTACGTTAAACCATATGCTCACATCTTGTTCCATTTGAACATTGCCAATAACGGTGGCATTGGACGCGATGAAGTTTGCTTTATCACAGTCCGGTGTAATGTTGTCGATCGAATACAGCATATAATATTCTTTTAGGCTAGTCCTTGGTTTGCAACTGCTTGTTTTGCTTTTTCAATAAATTCCTGGTCCCCAATGAATCCTTGTTTGACAGGTTTGAGGTTTTCGTTAAATTCATAGGCCAGCGGTATCCCTGTGGGAATATTAAAAGCTATAATCTCCGCATCTGAGATATTTTCAATCATTTTCACCATGGCCCTGAGACTATTGCCGTGGGCGACAACTAGAACATTTTGGTTGCCCAGTAGTGCAGGGATGATTTTTGTTTGCCAGTATGGTTTAACCCTCAAAAGGGTGTCTTTTAAACTCTCACCGGTAGGCAAATCAGTGATGCCGGAGTAGCGCTCCTCAAATCTCGGGTGATGTTTATCATCATTATCTAAAGCAGGTGGAGGTATGTCGTAGCTTCGTCTCCAAATTTGGACTTGCTCTTCCCCATATTCACCTGCAACTTGAGATTTGTCTAGGCCTTGGAGGGCACCGTAATGTCTTTCATTTAGCTCCCAAGCATTGATCACTGGTATCCAAGTGAGACCCATTTCTTCAAGCACAATCCACAAAGTTCTGGTAGCTCTTTTCAATACTGAGGTGTATGCAAGATCAAAAGATAACCCTTCATTTTTGAGAGTTAACCCAGCGTCTTTTGCTTCCTGCTCGCCTTTCGGTGTTAGGTCGACATCCGCCCATCCAGTAAATCTGTTTTCAAGATTCCACTCACTTTCACCGTGTCGACACAGAATCAATTTTCCTGCCATTATGGCACCTCATCATAGTTAGTGTCTGATTGCTAACAATTCAGTTTGGATAATTTTACTCTCTCTCACGTATAAAAAACACTTGGGCAATCAAACGAAAGGAAAATATTGGTAGAATAACACTCAAACCAATGTGCATTGCTATGGCCCAAGAAAGAGAATCAATGGAATTTGATGTAGTGATAGTCGGCGCGGGACCCTCTGGGTTAAGCGCGTCGATAAAGCTAATGCAGTTGTCCCAAGAGCAAGGTCTTGATTTGAATATTTGCGTGCTAGAAAAGAGCTCCGATATTGCTTCACACATTATCTCAGGTGCGGTTATAGAAACTCGTGCTCTAGATGAATTGTTGCCCTATTGGGAGGCGAGTGATGCTTTTATCCAAGCACCAGTTACACAGGATCAGATGTCTTTTTTAATTAATGAAACGACAAGCATTGATATACCCTCTTTCTTAATTCCATCATCGATGAACAACCACGGCAATTCTATTATTAGTCTGGGTTCATTGTGTCGGTGGTTGGCGTCCGAAGCTGAAGCATTGGGCGTGAATATTTTTCCCGGGTTTCCTGCGGTTGATTTAATCGAAGAAGAGGGAAGAGTTGTTGGAGTGATTTCTGGAGATATGGGTGTAAATAAAGAGGGGCAAGCAAAAGAAAGCTATGAATCTGGTTACGAGCTCAGAGCCAAATACACCATACTTTCAGAAGGTTGCAGGGGCAATCTGGGCAAGAAACTAATCAAAAGATTCAGATTGGATGAAGATTCTGATCCCCAGCATTATGGCATAGGATTCAAAGAAATTTGGACTGTTAACCCAGAGAAGCATCACGAGGGTTCTGTCTTTCACACTGCTGGGTGGCCTTTGGATTCAAAAACGGAAGGCGGAGGATTTGTTTATCACGCTCCAAATAATCAACTATATTTGGGCCTCATTGTTTCCCTTGACTACCAAAATCCTTACCTAAATCCCTTTGGTGAATTTCAAAAATGGAAACTGCATCCAAAAATTAGCAATCTTCTGGAAGGAGCTGAACGAATTTCCTATGGTGCAAGAGCTGTTAATAAAGGAGGATTGCAATCTCTTCCCAAGTTGACTTTTCCCGGTGGGCTTTTAGTGGGTTGTGATGCGGGATTTCTCAATGGTGCAAAAATAAAAGGCACTCACACCGCAATGAAGTCAGGTATGCTTGCTGCAGAATCGATAGTTCAGTCGTTTTCTGAAGAAAGGCAAGATGATGAATTGGTCAATTACCAAAAATCTGTTGAACAATCCTGGATTTATAAAGAGCTTCACCAGGCTAGAAATTTTTCACCTGCACAGAAGAAATTTGGTCTCTATATCGCATCTGTATTTATCTGGATAGATCAGAATATTTTCAAGGGACGATTGCCAATTACACTGCGTATTTCAGAACCAGATCATGCTAAGTTAGAGAAAGCATCTGGACTGGACCCACTAAAGTATCCTAAACCTGATGGAAGACTTACTTTTGACCGAACTTCTTCGATATATTTGTCTGGAGTTGCTCATGAAGAAGATCAGCCTTGTCACCTTAACTTGATTGATGCAGAAATTCCCATACAAACCAATCTCCCAATATACGGTGAACCTGCCAGATTGTATTGTCCCGCTGGTGTTTATGAAGTGCTTGAAAGCAATGATGGCTCCATGAGATTTCAAATCAATGCCCAGAATTGCATTCATTGCAAAACCTGTGATATCAAAGATCCCAGTCAAAATATTCAGTGGGAATGCCCAGAAGGTGGCGGGGGACCCAATTACACTAATATGTAATGCAATTTTCTTGTTTAAAAATAATCACTTGCGATGCTTTTCTTTCAATGCGCTATCTGATACCTTGCGCTATAGTCCAATTTACTAAATGATCATAGGGCATTTATGAATGCAAACTATGCTTGAAACAATAAAAGCAAAAATTACCTTAATCTGTGCGACAGTTGTTTGCATAACACTGATGGGCGCTAATCTTTCCATTTCACAAGAAACAACAGAGATAGAAGAGATAATCCTTCCTGATCCGATAGAGATTCTAGACGATTCTTTGTTTGTTCAAAGCAGTTCCGATCTTAATTCTAAAGGCTCTCAAGCAGTTGTCAGCGATCTTTCAGATGAAACCCAAGATTTACTTGGCCAATACCGTCTAGTGTTGCAACAGATCGACCGATTGATTGCCTACAACGACTATGTTGAACGACTCATTGTTGATCAAGAAGCTCAGATAAAGGACATAAGAGAACAACTTGATCAGTTTGCATTGATTGAACGTGGGATTGTTCCATTGATGCTTGACAGTATTGATACATTGGACAAATTTATTGATTTGGATGTCCCATTCTTATTGGAAGAGCGTAAAGCTAGGGTGGCAAGGTTGAGAACGATTATGAATCTATCCGACGTTACCGTTTCAGAAAAATACCGTCAAATTATGGACGCCTATCAGATTGAAACTACTTATGGTCGAGACATCGAAGCCTACACAGGATTATTGGAAATCGGTGGAGTCAGTCGACAGGTAGACTTTCTTAGAATTGGCAGAACGTCACTCACTTATCAGACTCCAGATCAGGAGGAAACGGGTTTTTGGAACAAACAGGATAAGCAATGGGAAAAATTACCCAACAAATACCAAAATTATGTTACTCAAGGGCTTAGAGTTGCTCGCAAACAGGTAACGCCAAATCTTCTTGAGTTGCCCATTGAGGCGCCCGGAGAAGGAAGATGAATTATAGGGCCAGCCTAATGGTTTCTTTCCTGCTATTTATTTTAACCATAAATACGCAGTTAGGCGCTCAGGAAGAGCAGGAACTTCCTACAGATTCAGCTATTAGTGAAAAACTCAAAAATATCCAGACTTTAGAGCAATTACTTGCAATAACCGAAAATGATAGCCAAGTAAGCAACGTCATTAACAACCAAAGAGAAGAAAAATTCTTAGCTGCAAGAGATCGGCAACAATTACTCCTGGATCAGGCTAAAGCACGCTTGGATCAAGAAGAGAAACGCAGCATCCGTTTACAGAAACAGTTTGAAGATAATGAAAAAACCTTGGAGGATATTCAAGAAACATTGAGAATACGTATCGGCAATTTTGGCGAATTATTTGGAGTTGTGAGGCAAGTTGCTGGTGAAGCAATTGCGGTCATTAAAAACTCCATTGTCTCCTTACAATTCCCAAATAGAGAAAAAATTCTAACCGGTTTGGCAGAAACCAGAGGTATACCTTCTATTGAACAGATGCATGACCTAAAGGTCGAATTGCTTAGAGAAATGAGCCAATCAGGCCAAGTTCAAAGGTTCCAAAAACAGGTAGTGCTTCCAGGCGGGTCCATTGTAGATGCCGAAATAGTAAGGGTTGGTGTTTTTAATGCAATTACAGAGAATTTCTTTCTCCAATTTGTTCCAGATACTCAAAGTTTGCAGGTGCTCGCCAGACAGCCTGCTCGGCGATACCAATCAATGGCGGAAGATCTCTTTGCTCTGGATGCTGGTTATACCGCCATGGCAGTCGACCCAAGCCGTGGTCAAATTTTAAGTCTATTAATCCAAGCACCCGGTCTTGGTGAGAGAATCAATCAAGGAGGATTGGTTGGATACTTCATAATTTTTATTGGTTTAATTGGCTTGTTAATGTCTCTATGGAGATTGTTTATCCTTCGTCAAGATGGGCAGGCAATTAATGAACAATTAACCACTGAAACTATCTCTCGAGACAATGCATTGGGAAGGATTTTATCCGTCCACAGCGAGCATGATGCAATGGAAACAGAAGCACTGGAACTGAAGATTGATGAAGCAATCTTAAAGGAAGTTCCCAGACTTGAAAAATACCACAGCATCATCAAAGTATTTGCTGCTGTAGCTCCTTTATTAGGACTTTTGGGAACAGTAGTAGGGATGATTGTAACTTTCCAAGCATTGACGCTTTTCGGAACAGGAGACCCAAAACTGATGGCAGGTGGAATTTCCCAAGCTCTGGTGACCACTATGCTGGGCTTAATTGTAGCAATACCCTTAGTTTTTTTGCATAGTGTTTTAACCAGTTGGAGCGGTACTTTGATCGAGGTGCTTGAGGAACAAAGCGCAGGTCTGATAGCAAGACATGCTGAACGACCAAACCGATAATTACCATGAATATCTTTAGCGATATTTATATCGCAATTCGCAGTTTTTTTGAGGCAGGAGGACCGGTGCTGTGGGGGATACTATTGGTTACGATTATCATGTGGACACTGATAGTCGAGCGATTCTGGTTTTTTCGATATGTACTCCCAGAACGAATTAAACAAACAACCAGCCAATGGCAATCAAGAAAAGGAAATCAGACTTGGTATTCAAACAAGATCAAGGATCAGTTGATATCAGAAATATCTGTTGACACACATCGTTTTATTTTAACCATTGAAACCATGATGCTGATTTTACCTCTCTTAGGCCTACTTGGGACCGTTGTCGGTATGATTAAAGTTTTTGATGTAATGACTTTTTTCGGAACGGGGAACGCAAGGTTAATGGCAAGTGGAGTATCCCAAGCGACAATACCAACGATGGCAGGTTTGGTAGCAGCGATTTCTGGATTATATATTGCTAATTTACTGAAACGAAAAGCAGATGTTGAGGTCGCTAAAGTTTCGGATCTTTTGGTTAATGAATAAATTGATATGAAAAGAAAACATAAAAGAAAAAAAGATGAAAGCGAGATCAATATTACGCCTCTGCTTGATATAGTTTTTATCATGCTGATTTTTTTTATTGTCACCACTTCCTTCGTCAAAGAAATTTCATTGGACGTCAACCGACCGACTAAATCACCGGTAAAAGAACAAAAAAGGTCGGAGGTGATATCCGTTAGGATTTCAGCAGAAGGTCAAGTTTTTGTCCAAGAAAGACTCGTGGATATTGCTGCAGTTCGGGCAAACATTGAATCAAATTTAGCCATTAAACCCAGTGCTTCCGTAGTAGTAGTTTCAGACCGTGATGCCGATGCTGGTTTTTTGGTGAGGGTGATTGATCAATCTCGGCTGGCTGGGGCAAAGAATGTCTCGTTAGCAGCACAGAAGTAGTCATGCTAAGAAAAAAAAGAAGAGAGGAAGAAGAAAGCGAGATCAATATTACGCCAATGATGGATATTGTATTCATTATGTTGATCTTCTTTATCGTTACAACGTCATTTATCAAAGAGACGGGGATCAATCCTAATCGTCCAGAGGCTGAAACGGCAATTAGAGCTGAACAGGGCAATATTCTCATAGCGATTGCTCCCAATGATCAAATATGGATGAACAAGGGTCCCATCGAGTTAGAGGCGGTAAAAATCATGGTAGAGGCTGCACATGCTGAGAATCCAGAAAGCAGTGTGGTTGTAGTAGCTGATGAGTTAGCCTCAACTGGTCTAGTTTTGGACGTTATGGATAAAATCCGATCGAGCGGTATTTCTAAAATATCATTATCTGCAAGGGAAAAATAAAGGTGAAGTATGGCCGCTATTTCTCTTAATCTAAAGCCACAGTTGAGGTATTTGTCGGCATTACTTTTCGGTGTTTTGATCTCATTCGGACTGTTTTTTTTAATGCAATCCCTCATCGATTCTGGCGAACAGCAAAAAAACGCCTCAGCTGAAGGACAGATTATGGATTTCATCAGAATCAGGGAAGATGAGACATTGAGCATTAAGGATCGACAGAAACCGAAGAAACCAACACCTCCCAAAGAACCCCCACCCCCACCCAAACTGATCGTTGAGAAACAAGTTAAACCTACAATGAATAGGATAAAGATTGAAATCCCCAACATAGATTTACCCAGTATTGCTGGCGGAGGACCATTTTTAGGTAATTGGGCAGGCAACCCCTTAGCAGAGGGGGATGTTTTACCCATAGTCAGGATTGATCCCCAGTGGCCCAGAGAAGCTCTTATTGAAGGTATAGAGGGATATGTTGTAGTTGAGGTAACTATTGGTGCAGATGGTTCTGTTAAGGATGTGCGTGTTCTTCAATCTGAGCCAAAAAGAATGTTTGACAGGAATGTCATAAGGGCCGTTCTAAAGTGGAAATTCAAACCCAGAATTATCAATGGAGTGGCGGTCGAGAGAAAAGCAATACAAATGCTGGAATTTACACTTAATGATCTAAATTAATGCAGCAATGACATTCTTTTTTCACAACAAAACAACAAGTGTCTTAGCGCTTTTCATGTTATGGAGCATAGTTTTTTTTGGAGCTATAGAAACATGCTCGGCAGAAACATTACCCGGCTACCATCCATTAACAGAAGAGAGAACTGTCGTTGAGAGAAGAAGCACAGCACCGCAAATGAATTACAACGTCAACAAGAAATTCGAAAGCGTTGCTGAGCGATTCGGTAACGGTGACCTGGAAGGCGCTATGAAGAGTTTGCAATCCATGCTCAACTGGAACATCAATGATTATGAAAGAGCGGTTATCTATCAATTTATGGGGTTTGTGTACGTCCAACAGAGCAACATTGATATGGCAATCGAAGTGTTCAGAAAATGTACAGATCTTGATATATTATCGACATCCCAACATCAGAGTACTGTCTTCAATTTAGCAAGCCTATACGGGTCGAGAGAAGATTGGGATTTGACCATCACTAAATTGATGCAATGGTTTAAATATGAGCCTGATCCTGTTGCAGAAGCCTATATTATGATGGGCATTGCTTATTTTCAAAAAGGAGAACCATTAACATCACTTCCTTATATCCATATTGCCAATATTAAATCCAAAAAGCCCCAAGAAAGCTGGCACCAGCTGGAATTAGCTATCTTATTTTTAAACAAACGTTTTGAAGAAGCGGTTGAGCTTCTCAAAAGAATGGCCACCTTTTGGCCAGATAAGGAAAAGTATTGGGAAACCTTGGCAGGTGCTTATATGGAATTGCAGAAAGATCCTGATGCTCTTTCAGCATTGACTCTAGGCTACAAAAATGAAGCAATCAGCAAAAAAGAAACACTGGAGAATCTTGCTCGATTGAGTTTATATCTGGAGATTCCATACCAAGCAGCTTCAATAGTCGAAGAAAACATCAATAATGGCTCACTTGAGAGGAATGAGAAAAACTTGAGGTTGTTGCTCGGTGCTTGGACCGCTGCAAGGGAGTTTGATCAAGCCATTGGGGTTATCGATATTTTGGCACCGATGATTAATGATGGAGACCTATACATCCAAAAAGCCATGTTGCTAAATGAAAAAGGGGACTGGGAAGGTATTAAAGTTGCTGCAAGCGAAGCTTTAAACACTGGCAATTTGGAGAAACCAGGAGATATTTATATCCTTAAGGGAATGGCACTAACCGAACTAGAGGAATACGACCAGGCTATAAACTCTTTTGAAAAAGCAGTTGAATTAGGTACCGATGGCAACAAAAGAAATGCCGAAGCTTGGATTGAATACGTCACTGATCGCAAGGGAACTTAAATCAAGGATAGGATTTTTCTTTCAAATCAGGTTCATTAATTTCGCCCAGCATTAAACTACGTGATTTTTCTGATATGCCTTGAGCCCCGTTTTCAACTTCATCAGGGTAAATCGGGGGAAAAATAGTTATTTTCAGGGGCACTTTACTCGGTAGCCAAACTTCCGATCTGAGCAATTGCCGAGTTCCATTCATTGCGATCGGTATAACTGGTATATCGTTCTTTACAGCTGTTAAAAAAGCACCCAGCTTAAATTTTCCCAATCCATCTTCTGCATAAAAAGTCCCTTCAGGGAAAAAGATGATCGAATCCAATCCTTGGCCACTGGACATAATCCGCCTTATATCTTGGGCGCCCTTGACCGCATTAAAACGATCTACTAAATGTGTGCCTACCTTTCTTACAATATAACCGAGAAATGGGACATGTTTTAATTCTCTTTTTCCAACATAAGCATATTGAGGAGGCAACACCGCACTCAGTACTATTGGATCTATGTAACTGGCATGATTGACAACAAGGATGGATGGCGATTTGATCAGATTTTCATAGCCTTTTACAATGATTTTGTATCGCAGTACTTTTAGGATTAGCCAGACCCCTTTTTTAGCGATCAGACGCGTGGTACGAACTTTGGAAGTAAAAGGAAAGCAGAGAGTCATACCTAAGACCACAATCACAAAAACAAACCAAGCCCAAGCGCCAAAAAGGTATGCATTTATTACTTTCACAACAAATTTTTTGGATTTTTTATGACAAATCGTCCTATTCTTATAGTTTATGATACACAATCATTAAAGAACTATGACAAATTCGATAGCTGATAATAACTCTTCTTCTGATATAGATTCATTTCTTGATTCTGTATGGATGGAACAAGGATTGGCTAAAAATACTTTGTCGGCTTATCGCTCTGATTTGAAAATTTTGGAAAAATGGACCAGGAATAAAAACCTGACCCTGAGAAATATTTCTCGTGCTGACTTGTTGGATTTTATTTCTGAGCGAGCTAATTTGGGTGCAAGCTCTCGTTCTTCTGCAAGACAGCTCTCCACATTTAGGCGGTTTTACAATTACCTTAGTGGACAAGAAATTATTGTTCAGAATCCAACGTTGAAAATCTCAATGCCAAAAATTGGTAGATCCTTACCAAAAATGATTTCAGAAGAGGAGGTGATTAAACTTATTAAAGCACCTGTAGTCAAAAAACCTTTGGGTTTTAGGGATAGAACAATGCTTGAAGTGCTTTACGCAACTGGTTTAAGAGTATCGGAGTTGGTACAACTAAAGCAAACTCAATTAAATTTAAACCAGGGTTTTATCAGGGTCTTAGGAAAAGGCAACAAGGAACGATTGGTGCCACTCGGTGGAATTGCAAAAAGTTGGCTGAAACGCTATTTGAAAGGTCCTATTCATGAGATCCTCGGAGAACGGAATACAGACTATTTGTTTCCAACTAGAACATCTGAATGTATTTCCAGACAAGCGTTGTGGCAGTTAATTAAGAAATATGCCAATAAAACTGGAATCAAATCTAATTTATCTCCGCATACTCTTAGACATGCTTTCGCGACACACTTACTCAATCACGGTGCCGATTTAAGAGTGGTTCAAATGTTGCTGGGACACAGTGATTTGTCGACCACACAGATTTACACTCACATTGCTCAACAAAGACTCAAGGATATCCATGAAAAACATCATCCGAGAGGTTGATTTTTTGTAAACTAGACGTTGTGAATGATTTGAAAAGAAAATTACTTCTTATATTGCTACTGCTGCATATCCATCCCATCCATGCTGAGGAATCATCAATTGCTATTAATTTAGAAATGTCTGAGATAAAGGAGATCCAAGAAAATAAATCAAAACTGCTTGCAGCTTTATTGGATGCTTTCCCAGAGGCAAATGATGTCAAGATCTCAGAATCAAGTATTCAAGGACTACACACTGTTTCCATTGGATCTCAGATCTTCTATATAAGTCAGAATGGTAAATTTATTCTCCAGGGAGATATATACGATGCCGAAACTGGGGCTAATTTGACAGAGCGAGATAGAATCTCAGCTCGAAAAGATTTTCTCAGTCAGCTGGATGAAGAGGAGATGGTTATTTTTGCTCCAGATGAATTTAAGCACACCGTAACTGTATTTACTGATATTGACTGTGGTTATTGCAGAAAGTTTCACAGTGAAATTGACGAGGTTATGGAGCAGGGTATTCGAGTTCGTTATCTTTTTTTCCCGAGAACAGGTCCTGATACGGAGAGTTGGGAAAAGGCCGAAAAAGTTTGGTGCAGTCAGGATCGGCAGAGTGCTATAACAAGGGCAAAACAAGGCAAAAGCTTGAGAGCTAAAATCTGTTCAAATACGCCTGTTCAGCAACATTACAGTTTTGGGCAAATGTTTAGGGTACAGGGCACACCAACGATGGTTAGTGATAAAGGAAAGATCATTGTAGGTTATGTACCAGCAGATGTCTTGAAAGCTCGAATAGAATCTGATCTTTGATTTATCGTTCCAGATATTTCAGTTTATCTTTTACATCTCTCCAATCGTCAGCGTCATCAGGATGTGCTTTCGCATGAGTGATCACTGGCCAGATTTGAGATAATTCTCTGTTCAATTCCAGAAATTTTTCTTGCCCCTCTGGAATTTCATCGTCAGCAAAAATAGCATCAACAGGACATTCAGGTTCGCACAAGGCACAATCTATGCATTCATCAGGGTCAATGACAAGCATGTTTGGGCCTTCATAAAAACAGTCAACAGGACAAACTTCAACACAATCAGTCAACTTGCATTTAATACAGCTTTCTCCAATTAAAAAAGTCATTTTTTAGCATTGATTTAAAATCTTGTGGCACATGATTACATAAAATTTAGTCTATTTACAAGCAGGTTAAGGCAGAGTTTCATATATAGGTGTCCAATCATCATCGGTTTTATTAATTTGAGCTTTAAGTGCAATTTTTCCTGTTTTAAACGCCATCTTTTCCCAGGGAATTTTTGATAATTCAAACATCCTAACATCCAACGATTCTTTTCCAGGACCGAATTCCAAATTCTCAAGATGAGCTCTGAAGAATACATGAACTTGATGGGCATGAATAACATCTATAACCGCTATCAAAGGTCCAATTATTGGTTTAATTAAAGCTTCTTCTTCTGCTTCTCTCGCAGCGCCATCTTTAAGTCCTTCTTTGTTCTCTAGAAATCCTGCAGGCAGGGTCCAATAGTTACTTCTCGGTTCGATTGCTCTCAAGCATAAAAGAACTTGGTTTTCATATACTGGTACAGACCCAACAACTATCCTAGGGTTTTCATAGTGAATAAAATTGCATTGGCTACAAATGAATCTGGGTTGATTATCATCTTTAGGTGTTTCAAATTTAATTGAACCCCCACATTTCGAACAAAATTTCATTATAAACCTTATTAATTAATTGCCGGGAGAGAGACTCGAACTCTCACGGGTTTAACCCCACCGGATTTTGAGTCCGGCGCGTCTACCAATTCCGCCATCCCGGCTAAACATTACAAAAGAATACCTAGGTAAAAATGCGCAGTCTACATTCTTTATATTTAATTTACTCATTATTATTTTCCAATTAGATAATTGGGTAGAATATTCACGATGAAAGTCTCAGATTATTACTTTGACCTGCCAGAAAATCTTATTGCACAGAAACCGATTGATGAGAGATCCTCTAGCAAAATGCTTTGTGTTCACAATGATATTTTTAATGACAGAGTATTTTCGGAGCTTCCTGAAATCCTTTCGAACAATGATCTGCTTGTGTTAAACAACACGAAGGTAATGCCTTCTCGCCTATTTGGCATCAAATCAACGGGGGGCAGGGTAGAGATTTTACTTGAAAGAATTTTGGATAAGGACATTGCTTTGGTTCAAGTTAAATCGAATAGAAGGCCCAAATCAGGAGTCCTTATCGAATTGAGCAATAAGGCAATCATTGAGGTTTTAACGATAGAAAAAGATTTTCTTCGAGTAAAATTTTCGGAGCCCATTATCAATATCCTTAATGACATCGGCCATATTCCACTACCACCTTACATAAAAAGAATGCCCAATGAAGATGACAAAGATAGGTATCAAACAGTTTTTGCAGAGAAATTGGGCGCGGTTGCAGCTCCAACAGCAGGCCTGCATTTCAATAGGAAATTGTTGAAGACCATTCTGGATAAAGGGATTGAGACCGGAAAGATTACGTTACACATTGGAGCAGGTACGTTTATGCCTGTGCGTGAAGAACAACTGAAAACAAAGCAATTGTACAAAGAGCACGCGATTGTGAGCGATGAATTATGCATACAAGTGGAACGCACTAAATCCAAAGGAGGTCGGGTTGTTGCTGTTGGAACTACTGTAACCCGTGCTCTCGAATCCGCCGCTTTATCCGGTACAATTCAACCCATGCGTGGGGATACCAATCTCTTCATCTATCCTGATTTTGAGTTTAAAATTGTTGATGCAATAATTACGAATTTCCATTTACCTGGATCATCTTTGATCATGCTTGTATCCGCATTTATTGGGAGAGAAAAAATTAAAAAAGCTTACCAACATGCAATTAATAGAGGCTATCGATTTTACAGTTACGGGGATGCAATGTTTCTTGAGCAATCAGTTTCAAAGAGTGTATGAATGAAATTTAATATATTTAATCAGGATGCCTTGGCGCGTGTGGGAGAGTTACATTTTTCCAGAGGATTTATTCAGACTCCTGTTTTTATGCCGGTAGGAACTTATGGTACTGTCAAGACAATGACCCCAGATGAGTTGCTTGCTTTGGGTGCAGAAATCGTTCTTGGGAATACTTACCATTTAATGGTAAGACCAGGGGAAGATGTGATTTCTCATCACAAAGGCTTGCACAATTTTATGGGTTGGCAGAAACCTATTTTGACTGATTCTGGTGGTTTCCAAATCTGGAGCCTCTCTAAAAAAGCCAGAATCAATGACGACTATGTCGAATTTGATTCCCCTGTTAATGGTGACATGATTCGATTAACCCCCGAAAAAGCAATGCAGATCCAAGACACGCTTGGCAGTGATATTCAAATGGTGCTGGATGAATGCACTCATTACCCTGCTAGTAAAAAAGAAGCCAAATCCTCTATGCTAAGGTCGGCAAAATGGGCACATCGGAGTTTCGATGCTTTTCATGCATTGAATCAAGATAACGATGCTGCTTTGTTTGGAATCATTCAAGGCGGGATGTTCCAAGATCTAAGGAAAAAAAATCTGCAACAGATCATGGATTTTGATTTTGATGGATTAGCCATTGGTGGCTTGTCCGTGGGAGAGTCGGAAGAAGAGAGGATGGATGTTTTGGAGTCATTAATCCCAGAAATGCCGAAACAACTTCCTCGATATCTTATGGGTGTTGGGACCCCAGTTGATATTGTAAAATCCGTATCCGCCGGGATTGATATGTTTGATTGTGTTATTCCAACCAGACATGCTCGCAACGGCCAAATTTATACATCTGAGGGTTTGATTCGAATTAAAAATGCTAAATATCAGAAAGATACCAATCCTTTAGATGAAAATTGCTCGTGTTACACATGCCAAAATTTCTCACGATCGTACATCAGGCACCTGGAAAACTGCAATGAAATACTTGGTTCTAGGCTTGCAACCATTCATAATCTGTTTTTTTATTTCGATTTAATGCGGCAAATACAAGAGTCTATTCGAAAAAATGAGTTTAAAAATTTTGCTGATGCTTTCATTCAGGGTTATCAGCAATAAATGTTTATGTGTCATAATTGCACAATTATTTTTTTCAAAGGATCAGGATGAATATTTTATTTGAAAATGCATGGGCACAAACAAGTGGTTCTGGTGGAAGCACATTTTTAGGATTCTTACCCTTGGTTGTTATTTTTGTTGTCTTCTACTTTCTCTTAATTAGACCGCAGTCTAAAAAACAGAAAGAGCACAAAGAAATGATTTCAAGTTTAGTTGTTGGTAATGAGGTTATCACAGCTGGTGGCATACTTGGGAAGATTGTAGAAATCAAGGAGCAATATGTCCACATAGAAATATCAGAGGGTGTAAGAGTGAAAGTACAGCGTCATACCATTGGTGCGTTGATGCCAAAAGGTACAATTAAAAAAGGTTAGAAGACCAATGAATCAATACCCTCTCTGGAAAAATTTGATGGTTCTTGTGGTTGTCACGCTCGGGTTATGGTTCGCACTACCCAATTTTTATGGTGAGGACCCTGCGGTAGTTATTGCTAAGGAAAATGGTCAGGCTTTTAGCAAATTAGAAACGAGTGACATAGAGCAATACTTACAAAAGATAAACAGTGGTTATACGTCGATCAGGCGTCAATCAAATCAAATTTTGATTCGATACGAACGGGTTGAAGAACAGTTGTCTGGAAGTGATTCAATGAGGGCTTATTTGGGCCGATCCTCTACTGTCGCCTTGACTTTTGCTCCGCGTACACCCAATTGGATTAGTGGTTTTGGGCTAAAACCCATGAGTCTTGGACTGGACCTTAGAGGGGGTGTCCATTTTAAATTTCAAGTTGATCTGGATGCAGCGATTGAACAAAGGCTCAATCAATACATTGCTGATATCAACAAAGCATTGATTGATAAGAGAATACGAAGAAATATTAAAAAACAGGGTAATGTGATCAGCATTGAGCTTTCAGATCCAGAGGATTTGAGTTTAGCTAGAAGTCTGATCAGGGAGATTGACCCTTTATTGGAGATCAACACGATAACCGCTAATCTCAGTCCAGTCCTGCAAGTTGCTATGACACAGGATCAACTGAAGGAAAGACGTGATTTTGCAATCCAGCAAAATATTCTAACTATGCGCAACCGTGTCAATGAACTCGGTGTAGCAGAGCCCATAGTCCAACGCCAGGGGCTCGATAGAATCGTTGTGCAATTGCCTGGAGTACAGGACCCGACCCAAGCAGAAAGAATCTTGGGAGCTACTGCAACACTGGAATTCAGGATGGTTTGTGAGAATGAGAGTGCTTTTGATGCAGAAGCTAAGGGCAGGGCGCCGATTGGCTGTGAATTGTTTATTGACCGGGTAGGAAACCCAGTTTTATTGAAAAAGAAAACAATTGTATCGGGTGATCAGTTAATTGATGCTTCTCAGACATTTTCTGAGGGCAGACCTGCTGTTTCGATTCGACTCGATAACAAGGGCTCTCAATCAATGCTGGAGACAACAAAAAGAAACTTAAATAAACCCATGGCTGTTTTATTTATCCAACAAAGACAAGAAACCAAAGAACGGGATGGTCAGTTTGTTACTTCTTCAGTGTTGGACAAGGAGGTCATCAATATTGCCACAATCCGAGGAGTGTTTAGCAGCCAATTTCAAATCACAGGGTTATCCGTAGTTGAAGCTAAGGATCTATCAATCTTACTACGAGCTGGCGCTCTTGCAGCACCTATTTTTAAAGTTGAGGAAAAAACAATTGGACCGAGTCTTGGTCAAGATAATATCAACAGAGGTTTCCAAGCTATTCTCATAGGTCTAGCAATGGTTGTGTTGTTTATGATTTTTTATTACAAGGGATTTGGCTTGATTGCTAATTTTGGTCTTTTTGTAAATCTTACGTTGGTCATTGCTTTATTGTCATTGCTGCAAGCTTCTTTAACATTGCCTGGCATAGCAGGTATTGTATTGACAGTAGGTATGGCAGTGGATGCCAATGTACTGATTTTTGAGAGAATCAGAGAAGAAATCCGGATTGGTAATTCTCCTCAGGCTAGCATTACAGCTGGTTATCAAAAGGCTTTTGGTACCATTGCAGATGCTAATATCACCACCTTGATTGCAGCACTTGTTCTATTTACTTTTGGTACTGGTCCGATCAAGGGTTTTGCAATTACTCTAACCCTAGGCATTATCACCTCAATGTTTACAGCAATTATTGTCTCAAGGGCAATCGTTAATATTGTTTATGGACAACGAACCATTAATAAATTAAGGATCTAGGAGCAATGATTATCAAAGAAATTAATTTTCTGTCGAAAAGGTATTATGCTCTGGTCTTCTCGGTGATTCTCCTGTTGACGTCTTTGGCTTCTCTCACCTTTAAGGGCTTAAATCCAGGTATTGATTTTACAGGTGGTTTTTCTGTTGAAGTTTCTTATCAAGAACCACCAGTAATCAATGAGATTAGAAATGAATTGGCATCTGGAGGATTCCCAGAAGCCATTGTTCAAAGCTTCGGTAGTCCAAAAGACATTAATATTCGTCTCATGCCAAGAGACAATATAGACAACAAGGCCATAGGCAAGCAAATTGAAGAAATCTTGAATAATTCAGCAAATGCAGTTGAGCTAAGGGGTTCAGAATTTGTAAGCCCTCAGGTGGGTGATGAATTGACTGAGCAAGGGGGCTTGGCAATGCTCTTCGCCTTGATAATGATAATGATTTACATCCTCTTTAGGTTTCAGTGGAAATTTTCAATAGGTGCAGTTTTAGCATTAATCCATGATGTAGTCATAACCATAGGAGTTTTTTCTCTATTTCAGCTTTCATTTGATCTAGCCGTTTTGGCTGCTATTCTGGCCGTTGTAGGTTATTCATTAAACGATACAATTGTCGTCTTTGATCGAATTCGTGAAAATTTCCGACTGAGAAGAAAGAGTGAGACACTGGACGTTGTTAATGGATCAATCAATCAAACAATTAGTCGCACGCTGATAACCAGTGGAACAACGCTTCTAGTGCTGCTTGCCTTGTATATTATAGGAGGTAAATCTTTGGAGGGTTTTTCTTTAGCCCTTATTATTGGGGTTATTATTGGTACCTATTCATCAATTTATGTGGCCACAACTTCGGTATTGTTTTTAGATGTTTCAACCACAGATCTAATGCCTGAAAAACAAGAAAAAATTGATGATGGCATGCCCTAAAATGATAAGGAATGACTTCAGCTTAACTTCATAAGTTTGCTGTCGTATTTAGAGATGATTTCTTTCATTTGACCAAAAACTCTCCGATTCCCTGTGATAATGTTACCCGATTCAAGCATATCTTGATTGGGGATTAGATTGCTAAAAAGACCTCCTGATTCCTGGATTAACAAAATACCAGCTGCGATATCCCAAGGATTCAGTCCAAATTCCCAGAATCCATCAAGCCTGCCGCAAGCAACATACGCTAAATCAAGTGCTGCGGCTCCAGGTCTTCTAATACCTGCAACTTTTTGAGAGAATTCAGAGAATATTTCTAGATAGACATTCAGCGAGTCATTTTTTTGACGGTACGGAAATCCTGTGCCCAGCAATGCGCCTTCTAGGGTGCTTTGTTTACTGACCCTGATCTTCCTTCCATCTAGTTGACTGCCTTTGCCACGCATGGCGGTGAATAACTCCTGTCTTGAAGGGTCATAAATTACAGCAATTTCAAGTAAACCCTTTACTCTTAAGGCTATAGAAGCGGCATACACTGGAAAGGAGTGAATGTAATTTGTTGTTCCATCTAAAGGGTCTATTATCCAAACGTAGTCAAACTTACCACTCTTTTTTGGTTGACTTTCTTCTGCAATAATTCCATGGTCTGGATATCGTGATTGAATAATATCTTTGATTGCTTTTTCTGCTTGTTCATCAACAAAGGTAGCAAATTCATTATAACTCTTGGTTTTAATATCGCTTGCATTGATACGGTCAAAGTTCATTTGTGCGATATCTCCTGCTTTTCTTGCAGCTTTGATCGCAGTGTTTAATAAGGCTTGCATGGGTAAAATCTTCGTTAACTAAATACAGAAAATGAATAATGTGTAGAATAACAAAACTTTTTAACGAATTGTTCGACTTTAGTAGGAAAAAATTGGGATTGTAGTGAAGTCAAAAATTAAATTTATTTTATTTGAGCCTTCCCATCCTGGGAATGTTGGAGCTGCAGCGCGTGCTATAAAGACCATGGGTTTTGAAAAATTGTGTTTGATCAACCCAATTGAACATCCTCACTCTGAGGCAAGAGCAAGATCCTCTGGTGCGTTGGATGTTTTATTAAATGCGGAGGTTTTGGACAATTTACACGATGCAATTAAAGGTTGTGGTTTGATTATTGGAACCACCTCTAGAACCAGAAGAATCAGTGTCCCAATCACAAACATCCGAGAGACAGCACCAAGTATTGTTGCTGAAGCCAAACAAAATACAGTTGCAGTTATATTTGGCCCAGAGAAATCAGGATTGATGAATGCACAAGTGGATTACTGCAATGAACTGGTTAATATTCCATCCATTGGAGCCTATAAATCATTGAATTTGGCAATGGCTGTGCAAATAGTAGCTTATGAATTGAGAGTTGCTAGTGAAGCTTTGCCTGCTGAGATCAGAGCGAGAAATCTTGCTTCAAATGAAGATATTGAGCTTTTTTATAATCATCTTAATCAAGTGTTATTGGAAACTGGATTCTTGGATCCAAAAAACCCTAAACAACTTATGCGACGCTTGCGAACGCTTTTCAATAGAGCACAAATGGATGAAAATGAGATTAATATCATGAGAGGTATTTTGGCCTCATATAAAATACAACAGTAGCCTTATATTAAGATTTCACTATGAGAAAGATTCAGGAAATATACCTTGATTATGCTTCAACCACACCCCTGGCTGAGGAGGTGGTTGCAGAAATGGGAACTTTGATGAACAAAAATGCCTTTGGCAATCCATCTGCTACTGATCATTTATTTGGTAAACAAGCGTACAAGCTGATTGAGAATGCAAGACAAGAAGTCGCCTCATTAATTAACGCTTTACCGGATGAGATTATTTGGACATCAGGTGCAACCGAAGCAAATAACTTGGCTATATTGGGTTTGTCTAGATTTAAAGCAACTGACTCCAGGCGGCAAATCATTTCTTCTTTTGCTGAACATAAATCTGTTATTGAACCATGTAAACAATTGGAAAAAGAGGGTTTGGAGAGCTTGTTGTTGTCTCCAAACAGCAATGGTTCTATAGATATTAATGAATTTGAAAAAGCAATCAGCAAAAAAACTTTACTGGTGAGTTTCATGCATATCAACAATGAAGTTGGAAGCATCAATGATATCAAGTCAATAGGTAAAATTTGTCGAAAGAGCAACATTTTTTTTCACGTGGATGCAGCTCAAGGAATCGGCAAACTCTCTGTTGATGTTAAGGATTGCAATATTGATTTGATGTCTTTGAGTGCGCATAAAATTTACGGCCCAAAAGGAATCGGAGCGCTGTTTATTAACAAAGAGTCGGTTGGAAGAATTGATCCAATTTTTTCTGGAGGCGGACAAGAGCGAGCTCTACGACCTGGCACGCTTGCTACCCACCAAATCATTGGTATGGCTAGAGCTTATAGAATTGCAAAAGATAAAATGACAGATGATCACGATCATTTGACGGCATGCAGAAAGGTTTTTTTAGACAACTGCAAGGACCTGAGACAAATTCAAATTAACAGCAATTCAGATGATACTTTTCCAGGTATTCTCAGTATCAGTGCAAAGGACTTACATGCAGAAAGCATAATCTACGATATGAGAACAATAGCAGTCTCCAGAGGTTCTGCATGTACTTCTGATAATGAAGAAACCTCTCATGTTTTAAAGGCGATGGGATTAGCTCAAGATTTTATCAATGGAACCATAAGGTTTAGTTTCGGACGTAATACCACGCTTGAGGAGGCTAAATACGCATCTGAGCTGTATGGTAATTCAGTCAATCGCCTAAACCGTTTAAGGGGTATAAACTAACGCCCGAGAAATCTTATGACACAAGATTCAACAAGACATTATTTTAATCAAGAAAAGCATGTTTTTGATGCATTGGAAGATGACCGCAGTAACTATATTTTTGGTTCTGCTTCAAACCCGTTAGGGATGCAAATTAATCTTTATTTTAAGGTAGAAGAGGGTACAATTACCGACGCAAAATACAACGTCAATGGTTGTTCAACATTAGTGGCTATTACTGCCTTTTATGTTGAGCAGGTAATTGGCAGAAATTTGGAGAATTGTACAGACTTTAAAGCATCCGGGATCCATGAGATCATAAATGTACCCAAAAATAAGATGGATAGGGTATTGCTGCTTGAAAATGCTGTCAATGCTTGTATTGACCAGAAGAAAACATAGGTTAGGTGTCAGATGAACATGACAATTACAGATAATGCGATAAAACGATTTAAGCAAAATCTAGAGAAGAAACCAGATGCTCTGGGACTTCGAATAAGCATCAAGGCAACTGGTTGCAATGGCTATTCGTATATTTTGGACTATGCTTCCGAAGTTAGCCAAACCGATGAATTGTACAAAGTTTCAGACATTTCTATTTTAGTCGATCAAGAAAGCTTGCCGTATATCATGGGTACTGAGATCGATTTTATAGATGAAGGCTTAAATCAGGTATTCAAATTTAAAAATCCAAATGCAACCGGTGAATGCGGTTGTGGTGAGAGTTTTAGCGTTTGAATCTTGAGTTCTAAGACCTTCATGACCATTGAGCAAACACTTTCAATCATTAAGCCAGACGGTGTCAGAAAAAAAATCATTGGCGAGATCCAAAAACGTTTTGAAGATGCAGGTTTAACCATACTCAAGGCAAAAATGTTAGAGCTCACAATGGATGATGCAAAATCTTTTTATGGCATTCACAAGGACAAACCTTTTTTTAATGATTTGTTAACCTACATCACATCTGGTCCAGTGATGGTGCAAGTGTTAGAGGGAGAGAATGCAATTGAGCTCAACCGAAAATTAATGGGCGCTACCAACCCAAAAGATGCAGAAGAAGGAACTATCAGAAGAGATTTCGCGTCCAGCATAGAAGAAAATGTCGTTCATGGCTCTGATGGACCCGATACAGCTAGAACTGAGATCGAGTTCTTTTTTGGCTGATTAGCCTAAGGGGCCCCCCTTGATCACCGACAAAAACAATTTAATTGGAAGGCCTTTCGATGATTTGGTCTCTTTTTTTCACAGTATTGGGGAAAAAAAATACAGAGCAAAACAATTAATGGACTGGCTGTATCGTCGTAGCATTTTTGATTTTGATTCCATGACAGATCTGAATAAAGATCTTCGGCTATACCTTCAACAGAACTACTGTCTTCATATCCCAATGTCGACTAAAAAAGAATTATCCTCAGATGGAACCATCAAATGGATGATTGACCAAGGAGCATCCCAGGCCATAGAGACGGTTTATATTCCAGAAAAAAAAAGAGGTACCTTATGTATATCAAGCCAAATAGGGTGTTTGATTGATTGCCCATTTTGCGCCACAGGTCATCAAGGATTCAATCGTAATTTGTCATCAGCTGAAATTATTGGCCAAGTATTGTTGGCAAAACAAGATCTGCAGAATGAATTTAAACGCGATGATTTAATCACCAACGTTGTCTTCATGGGCATGGGAGAGCCTTTGGCAAATTTCTCAGAAACGGTTAGAGCAAGCAAAATACTGACCGATCCCAATGGATTTAATATCTCTCGAAGACGAGTCACCATAAGTACCTCAGGTCTCGTACCACAGATTCTTAAGCTTGCTGACCATTTGAATGTCTCATTGGCAATTTCTTTGCACGCACCCTTTGATAACTTGAGGGATGAGTTGGTGCCAATCAATAGGATTCATCCTATTGAATCATTATTGGACGCTTGTTGGCTTTACGCTAAGAGGCAGAATTTAAAAAATGTTACATTTGAGTACACACTGTTAAAAAATGTCAACGATCGATCAGAACATGCAAAACAACTGGCAAAGCTTTTAAAGAATCAACCCGCCAAAGTAAATTTGATTCCATTTAATAAATTTCCAGGGGTTGTGTATGAGCCTACCCCAGTTGATCAAATTAATGAGTTTAGGAATATACTCTTGGAATCTGGAATAATGGCCATGACAAGAACAACGCGTGGAGATGATATTCAAGCAGCTTGTGGTCAATTGTCTGGAACAGTCAATAACTTGGCCAAAAAATCATTGGGACAAAAGCTAAAAAAAACATTAAATTAATACAAGCATTATGAGAAACGATAAAAAAGACCTAGCCTCATCAGAACAACAGTGCTTGTTTGTTGGAGATTCATTGAAGCAAGCAAGGAAATCCAAAAAAATGGAAGTCGAAGATGTTGCCCAACAACTCTATATTAATCCTTCTATTATCACTCATTTAGAAGAGGAAAATTATGACCAAATTGGCGCAGAAGTATTTATCAAAGGCCATCTTAAAAATTACGCACAATTTTTGGATTTACCTGTTGAAAAGATCCTAGCAGCCTTATCTGAGGAAGCATATATTAAAGGTCAAGAAGTCTTGACTTCAAAAACAACCGAACACTTAGTGGCGTTAAAAATTATTGCCTACGCAAGTGTACTATTATTCTTAGTAACAATTGTGGGTATGTATATATCTCATAATTAATAATTGCTATCCGTGAACTAGAAATAAAGGTGAATTGAATGACTGATAATTTGAAAGGAAAAACAACCGAACACTTAGTGGCGTTAAAAATTATTGCCTACGCAAGTGTACTATTATTCTTAGTAACAATTGTGGGTATGTATATATCTCATAATTAATAATTGCTATCCGTGAACTAGAAATAAAGGTGGGTTAAATGTCAGATCAGATAAAATCTGTCAGAGGAATGCCAGCTATTCTTCCAGATGAAATCAAGAAATGGCAGTATGTTGAAGCGGCTGCAAAAAGTGTTCTCAACGCATATTCATACAATGAAATCCGAACACCCATTGTTGAAAGAAGTGAGTTGTTTCAAAGAACAATCGGTGAGAACACAGATATCGTTGCAAAGGAAATGTACACATTTTTTGATCGCAATGATCAATCTCTATCTCTAAGGCCTGAAGCAACCGCTGGAATCATCAGATCTGGTATTGACCAGGGATTTTTTTACAATCAAACTCAAAAACTTTGGTCCATTGGACCCATGTATAGATACGAGAGACCACAAAAAGGCAGATATCGTCAATTTCATCAAATTAATATGGAAGCTTTTGGATTCCAAGGGCCAGACATTGACTTGGAGATGATTCTATTGACCAGAAGGATATGGAAAGCATTAAATTTGAGCCCTCTCAAACTTGAACTGAATTCGTTGGGCAGTCCAGAATCAAGAAAAGAGTATAAACGGCAATTACAGAATTACTTCAATGATCATCAAAAGGAGCTTGATGAGGACAGCCTTAGAAGATTGGATCGCAATCCATTGAGAATTTTGGATAGCAAAAATCCTGACCTTCAGACACTTATTGAATCGGCACCAAAGATGATTGATTTTCTAGATCAGGAATCAAACGAGCACTTTGAGGGATTGCTGAAAATGCTTCAAGATCATGCCATCGAGTATAAGTTGAACAAAAGACTTGTTAGAGGCCTGGACTATTACACTCGAACTGTTTTTGAATGGACTACTGATCAATTGGGTGCACAAGCAACAGTCTGTGGAGGCGGCAGATACGATGAATTGGTAGCTGAACTTGGGGGACAGGCAGCACCAGCAATAGGTTGTGCAATTGGCCTTGAGCGCTTGATTGAATTAGTTGAACTATCAGGTCACAATGAGCAGAATAATCCACCAAAAATCTATATTGTCGCCGTCGGGCTAGAAGCTGAGGGGCAAGGATTTTTAATTGCAGAGGAGTTGAGAGATACATATCCAGATCTCTCGATTGAAATGAATCTAAACGGGGGTAATTTTAAGCAACAATTTAAGAGGGCGGATAAGGCAGGTTCAGATATCGCTTTAATTCTTGGTGACGATGAGATTAAAGAACATACCGTCGGAGTCAAGCCCATGCGATCGGAAGGATCTCAAGAGACTGTTGATAGAAAAGAGTTATTAAGTATAATCAGTCAATTTTTATAGACAAACATTACCAGCGAAAGATAAAAAATGGATGATAATCTAACAGATCAGCAACAAGCAGAGCTCATAAAGAACTGGTTAAAAGAGAACAGCAAATTCTTGATTGGAGGATTGGCATTTGTTGTATCTGGTTTCTTTGGAATCCAATTTTTTCAACAAAACAAACTTCAGGAAGCGGAAATGGCTTCTCAGTTGTATTCAGAAATAGAGTTTGCTGTCAAACAACAACGATTAAGTCAAGCACAGTCTTTGCTGCAGAAAATGGATACCGATTTTGCCAATACACCCTATCAGGACCAAGGCCACTTGTTTATGGCCAAGCTTTTTATGGACTCTGTGGATTACGAAAATGCAATACTTCAATTGGAATTCCTAATAGAAAACTCAACGGAAGAATCACTGCAGCATATAGCACGCATTCGAATCGCCAGAATTAAGTTGCAACAAAATTTATACAACGAAGCTTTGCAAGTACTCGAAACGGAGTCGATGGGTTCATTCGAAGCTAAATATGAGGAAATCAAAGGTGACATTTTTTCTAAGAAAGGAGAATTTTTGGAAGCACAAGCAGCATACTTGAAAGCTCTAGATTTACTCCTGCCAGGTGAATTTGATTATGAGTACATCCAAATGAAATTCAAAGACATTCAAAGTGAGGATCTCAATGATGCTGAAGCATCAAAGGATGGTAATGCATGAGGATAGGAGCAAAAAAATCAGAATCAAGGAATTTTAAATCATCATTAAAAATAGTTCTTCCATTTTGCATGCTAATAATCCTCCAAGGATGTGCTTTATTTGGTGGTGATGACGAAGAAGACGTCCAGTTGCCAACAGAGCTGGTTGAATTTGAGGCCGTCATCGAGGTTGATGAAAAATGGGACGTATCTGTTGGTAAAGGACATGAGGGATTGGTATTGGGATTAAAACCAACAACCGATGGCGAGCAGATTTATGCAGCAAGCTTTGATGGCAACGTAATAGCCTTTGACACCAACAGGGGTAGGAAAATCTGGAAAAATAATTATGACTTAAGTTTCACTTCTGGACCCACTTTTAAAGACGGTATCTTGGTTTTAGGCACAAATGATGGGGAATTAATTGCGTTGGATGCTCTAACGGGTGAAATCTTGTGGGCAACCACAGTCAGTAGCGAGATTCTTGCGCCAGTTTCCATTGGAGATGACAAGATATTTGTACGCACTGTTGATGGAAGCTTAACGGCATTGTCGAAGGAAGATGGTGCACAACAATGGTTGGTGAATCACAAAGTGCCTCGATTGAGTCTAAGGGGCACATCTACACCGGTTAAATTTGCGAATGCGGTTCTCTGTGGCTTTGATGATGGGAAGGTGAGCGCTTACGATGTAAGCAACGGTACATTGCTGTGGGAAACAATGTTAACACCTGCTGGTGGTAGAACGGAGATTGAAAAAATCATGGACATTGATGCTCCAATGGTTATTTTAGGTAACGAACTTTACGTGGGTAGTTATCAAGGAGCCTTGGGAGCAATGGCATTGGAATCCGGAGATATCATCTGGGTTACTGAAGCTTCAATCTATGCAGGCATGGCCGCAGATGATAATGCTGTATTTGTTTCGGAAGCTGATGGTACTGTTATGGCCTTGTCCCGGTTTACAGGACGCGAAATTTGGAAGAAAGAGAATTTATTGTACAGAAATCCAACCGCACCTGTGATTATGGATGATTCCATTGTTATTGGTGATTTGGAAGGTTATCTGCATTGGCTTGACAAAGCCTCAGGTGAGATACAAGAAAGAATCAATATTGGTAAGAGCAAAATCAGCAGTACTCCATTGGTACTGAACAATTCAATCTATGTTTTAACAGACAGTGGCGATCTTGTTTCTGTTGAGAAAATAATTCCAACTTCTTGATATGAAGGAGCCATTCGATGTTGCCCATTATTGCAATTGTTGGCCGACCTAATGTTGGCAAATCTACTTGTTTTAATCGTCTGACTGGCACCAAAGATGCCTTAGTGGCTGATTTTTCTGGGCTTACCCGTGATCGCATCTATGGACACATGAGCCATCAATCGCTCGAAGCCATCATGATTGATACCGGTGGTTTGGTTCACGATCACGGAGACCTTTCCGAGGTCATTCAGGAACAGACAAAACTCGCTATTGAAGAATCCGATTTAATTGTGTTTCTTGTTGATGCAAGGCAAGGATTGATTGGCAATGATCAAGAAATTGCAAGACAACTGAGAAAAGAAAACAAACCCTTGATTCTGGTTGTGAACAAAACTGAGGGCTTCAATCGAGAGGAGAGTGCATCTGAGTTTTTTTCACTGGGTCTGGGGGAACCTCAGTGTGTTTCAGCACTGCGTGGAGATTATTGTGACGATCTTAAAGAACGGATTTTTGAACTATTGCAACTCAAGGCCAATGAAGTGAATCGCATTGAGCTTCCAGAAACAACCACTTCCATTGCATTGATTGGTCGACCTAATGTTGGCAAATCAACTTTTATCAACAGCATCCTCAAGGAAGATCGGTTGCTGACCCAAAATCAACCGGGCACTACACGAGATACCATCCATGTTGATTTTCAACACCATTCAAGGGATTTGACTTTGATCGATACTGCTGGAATAAGAAGGCGAAAAAACATTCATCAGAAGGTGGAGAAATTCAGCATAGTCAAGGCATTGCAAGCCATCGAATTATCCGATGCTGTAATCGTATTGATCGATGGCATTGAAGGAATAACCGACCAGGATGCTTCGTTGATTGGATTGGTCTTGCAGAATGAAAGGGCCCTAACGATTGCTGTTAACAAGTCTGACGTACTTGATGAAGATCAATTAGAGACTTTGAAAAGGAACATTGATCGTAAACTTCGATTTGTTAATTTTGTAGACATTAACAATGTGTCTGCACTTGAGAATGAAAATCTGGATGCTGTATTGTTGTCGGCAATCAATGCAGCCGATGCGGCATGTTTATCTGTTCCTACAAAGCAGGTATCCAAACTGATAGAGAATTTGATTCTTTCCAATCCACCGCCATCCATTCAAGGCAGAAGAATTAAATTAAAATACGCTCATCAGGGGGGTAGTCAGCCACCGATTTTTATTGTCTACGGGAATCAAACAGACAAAATACCTAAAAGTTACAAGCGATTCTTGATCAATCAGTTACGCAAGAAGTTTGGCTTTTGGGGAACACCCATACGTCTTGAATTTCGGAACAGTACCAATCCTTATGCTGAAAAAAAGAACAAACTTTCTTTGCGACAGTGGCGGAAGAGAAAAAGAATTATTCGGCTGAGAAAGAAAAAGTAAATTCAGATCAGTGTTTAATTTTTGGTTCTATTGGGTCGACAGAACTGATTTTGGAACCAAAACTGCCATCTTTTAAGCGGGTTTTGATGGTGGATCCAACCTTGATCTGTCGCACGCTCTTTATATTTCTTTGAGTATCAGGATCAACCACATATGCATAACCACGACCCAACACATTTAGTGGCGAGGTCCCGTCTAACTTTGCAACAATGACCGAGAACAATTGTTCTGTATTACTGAAAATTCCTTGGGTTGCAACAATCAATCTCCGGTGGATATTGGTTACTTTAGATTGCACGTTTTGATGCAGGGATAACGGACTAGACCGAATTAGGCAGGCATTCAGAACATTAATACGATTAGAGGTTCTACTTACATACTCCCTGGGGCTTGCTTTCATTCCTTGCAATGCAAGATCCAATCTTTGGCTGTATTGTTCAAGGATTGAAATCGGATGTTTCCGCTGGAGTTTTGCATCGAGAGATAAGCATTTTTGCTTAACCATTGCCAATAACAGTTTCATGGTGTTGAAAAATTGCCTGTTGAAATTTCTTAATTGTTGCTGGATTTCATCTGTATCCGGTAAAGCAATTTCAGCAGCTCCGGAAGGGGTTGGCGCCCTATAATCTGCAACCAGGTCGGCAATCGTGACATCAGTTTCATGACCAATGCCAGAAACGATTGGTATGCTTGAATCAAACATTGCTCGAGCAACCTGTTCTTCGTTAAAACACCATAAATCCTCTAAGGACCCACCACCTCTTGCAAGAATTAATAAATCGCATTCATTCCTTTCATTGGCTATTTCAATTGCCTTGCTTATTTGTTGTGTGGCCTCCCTACCTTGCACTAGGGTTGGGTATACAATGACATTGATGCAGGGAAATCGGCGATTCATGATGTTGAAAATGTCTTGAATAGCAGCGCCTGAAGGGGAAGTAATGACACCGAGTGTCTGTGGAAATTCTGGAAGAGGTAATTTATTGCTGCTGTCAAATAAACCTTCTTGTTGGAGTTTGCTTTTTAACAATTCAAAACGCTGTCTTAATAAACCTTCTCCAGCTTCTTCAATGTAATCCACTATCAATTGGTATTCCCCTCTGGGTTGATACAGACCCACTCTTGCTCTTGCAAGGATTTGTTTGCCGTCTTCAATCGGAAAACTGACCAGTTGATTTTGTTGTCTAAACATGGCGCAACGAATCTGAGAGTGCTCATCTTTTAGTGAAAAGTAAATGTGACCTGCAGAGGATCTAAGGTAATTAGAAATCTCGCCTTCTATCCAAACAACACCAAATGTTGAAGAGAGTAATTGATAAACCTCTTTGTTAAGTTCCGAGACGGAGTAGATATGTTCTTGTTCAATATTCTGCATAGGAAAGTATAAATTATACAAAACAATCCCTCAGGAGGTTTACCTAATCTCCATAGGAGTGTAAAATTCGGTATGCCAGTAGACAGACTAGCGTTGACATTTGACGATGTCCTACTCAAACCGAATTATTCGGATGTACTTCCGCGCGAGACTGATTTAACTACCCAGTTGACGAACCAAATTCGTCTCAATATTCCTTTAGTTTCTGCGGCAATGGATACAGTAACAGAGTTTCAGTTGGCAATCGCTATTGCCCAAGAAGGTGGATTGGGTATCATCCATAAAAACCTGAGTGCCAAGGATCAAGCAGCTCAGGTGAATAGAGTTAAGAAATTTGAGAGCGGGGTAATCACAGATCCAATAACAGTTTCTCCAGACAAAACCATTCGGGACGTGCTTGAAATTACCAAGAAAAATAATATTTCCGGAGTTCCGGTTGTGGACAAGGAAGAAACAGTGGGCATTGTAACCAACCGTGATCTGAGGTACGAAAGTCAATTGGATGCCTTGGTGAGTTCTGTGATGACACCTAAGGCAGAACTGATTACCGTCAAAGAGGGTGAAAAGAAAGAAGAAGTCCTAAGGCTACTGCATCACCACAGAATTGAAAAAGTCCTTGTTGTCGATGAACATTTTAAGCTCAAAGGCATGATCACGGCCAAAGACTTTCAGAAAGCAACTGATTTTCCTCTTGCAGCAAAAGATGGGAGAGGTGCTTTATTGGTTGGTGCAGCTGTAGGTGTGGGTGAAAATTCAATTGAACGCACAGATCAGCTTTACCAAGCAGGAGTAGACGTTATTGTGATTGATACTTCACACGGTCATAGCAAAAGCGTCATTGAAAGAGTTACGTCTACCAAGCAAAAGTACCCTGATTTGCAGTTGATTGCAGGCAACATTGCTACAGCTGAGGCTGCAATCGCATTGACAGATGCTGGCGCCGATGCCGTCAAAGTGGGTATAGGACCTGGCTCTATATGCACCACCCGAGTGGTTGCCGGGGTCGGAATGCCACAGGTAACAGCTATTATGGATGTTTGTCAGGCACTGAAAGCTAAAGGTATACCAGCCATAGCAGATGGAGGTATTCGATACTCAGGAGACATTGCAAAAGCAATAGCATCTGGAGCCAGCACAATTATGGTGGGTAGTCTTTTTGCAGGCACAGATGAATCTCCAGGAGAGGTGGAGCTTTACCAAGGAAGAGCCTATAAATCATACAGGGGTATGGGTTCAATTGGTGCCATGGCTCAGAAGCATGGATCAAGGGACCGCTATTTTCAAGGCGGTACCACAGCCAATGAAAAACTCGTTCCAGAAGGCATAGAGGGACGTGTACCTTGCAAAGGAAGTATGTCCAATATCGTAGAGCAACTGGTGGGGGGCTTGAGACAATCCATGGGTTATACCGGTTGTCAAAATATCCATCAGATGCAGACCGAAACTGAGTTTGTCCAAATCACTGATGCTGGAAAAAAAGAAAGTCACGTCCACGATGTCACTATCACCAAGGAACCGCCCAACTATTCACTGGATTGATTTGATCAAATAATGAGGCCATAAAATGATGTCATCGAAAGTCAATATCGATGTAAGATTGCAAAAAATATTGATTCTTGATTTTGGGTCTCAATACACACAACTCATTGCCCGTAGGATACGTGAGGCTGGTGTCTACAGTGAAATCTATGCCTGCGACACGGATATGGATGCAATCAAAGAATTTAATCCCTCAGGAATTATTTTGTCCGGGGGTCCAGAATCAGCATTCATCGAGGAAGCACCCAAAGCTCACGATGAAATCTTTGAGCTTGGCACTCCTATTCTTGGGATTTGTTATGGGATGCAAACCATGGCCGAGCAGTTGGGTGGAAAAGTTGAACCGTCATCTCATCGAGAATTTGGTTATGCAAAAATCACAATGGATTCACTTGAAGGGATATTTGATGGTTTGGATGAGCCAGCTAATGAACTTGATGTATGGATGAGTCATGGTGACAGAGTTGAGATTTTGCCTCCTGGATTTGATGCAATTGCAAGCACCGACAATGCTCCTTTTGCCGCTATGGGGAATCTAGAACGATCTTTTTTTGGACTGCAATTTCATCCCGAAGTCACTCACACAGAGAAAGGTCAACGTATCATTGAAAATTTTGTCCATAAAATTTGTGGATGCAGCAGTCATTGGAACCCCGGTAATATCATTGAGGCTGATATCAAGAGAATACGGGCTGAAGTAGGGGAGGATAATGTTTTACTGGGTCTTTCTGGAGGTGTTGATTCATCAGTTGTGGCAGCCTTATTGCACCAAGCAATCGGTGATCAATTAACTTGCATCTTTGTTGATAACGGTTTGTTGCGTTTAGGTGAGGCAGATCAAGTCATGAAAGTATTTGCCGATCATTTAAAGGTGAAGGTTGTCCGCGTTGATGCTGAAGATTTATTCCTTGGTAAATTAGAAGGAGTGAGCGATCCGGAAGAGAAACGAACAATTATTGGCAACACATTCATTGAAGTTTTCGAGCAGGAAGCTAACAAGATAGAAAATGTCAGATGGCTTGCTCAAGGAACAATATATCCAGATATCATTGAATCAGCAGGGGCTAAAACAGCCAAAGCCCATGTTATAAAGTCACATCATAATGTGGCAGGCCTGCCAGAGAACATGTCACTCAAGCTTATTGAGCCTTTAAGGGATCTGTTTAAGGATGAGGTGCGTAAGATCGGTATTGAACTTGATCTGCCTGATCAATTGGTGCATCGACACCCTTTTCCTGGACCCGGATTGGGAGTACGGATACTTGGTTGTGTAAACAAAGAATACGCAGATCTATTGCGAGAAGCAGACGCTATTTTTATAGAAGAACTGGTAAAGCAGGATTTGTATCATCAGGTCAGTCAGGCTTTTGCTGTTTTTCTACCTGTTAAATCAGTTGGGGTCATGGGAGACGATCGAAAATACGATTACGTAATTGCTCTTAGAGCGGTTGAAACGATTGATTTTATGACAGCCCAATGGGCAAAACTTCCATACGAATTCCTACATCATGTTTCCACAAGAATTATTAACGAAGTTGAAGGAATTTCCAGAGTCACTTATGACATTTCCAGCAAACCACCTGCTACTATCGAGTGGGAATGAGAAAAATCCCTGAAACCCTTATAGAATAAGGATTCTTCAACTACACAC
>CAZWGB010000003.1:0-36323 GCA_964633465.1 uncultured Woeseiaceae bacterium
CCATTAAATTCACCTACTAAAATATGGCCCATCAAATATAGATCTCCTACTACATCCAATATCTTATGTCTCACTAGCTCATCATGATATCGTAGACCGTCCTGGTTTAAAATTCTGTAGTCGTCTAATACAATTGCGTTATCCAAACTACCTCCCAATGCCAAGTTATTAGAACGAAGGGTTTCTACATCTTTTATAAAACCAAAAGTTCTGGCACGACTTATTTCTTTAAGGAACGTAAGAGTCGAAAAATCTATACTCAATTTGGTCAACTTACTTTTGATCATGGGATGATCAAAATCTATTTCAAATGAAATCCGATAACCTTCGTAAGGTTTAAGCTCAGCAAATTTTTCACCTTCCTCTACTCTTACTTTTTTCTTAATTCTTAGGAATTTTTTAGATGCATTTTGTTCTTCTATGCCTGCTGATTCGATCAAAAAAATAAAAGAGGCTGAACTTCCATCCATAATTGGCACTTCAGGGCCGTCCAGGTCAATCAGCGCATTATCAATACCTAAGCCTGCAAAAGCTGCAAGTATATGTTCCACAGTCATCACAGAAGCATTTTTTTTGCTTATAGTGGTGCCTAGGATGGTATCGGTAACATTCTCTGCAAGTGCTGGTATGTGCTGTAAAGGTTTTACATCAAGTCTTCGAAAGATGATTCCACTATTCTTAGCTGCTGGCCTCAAGGTCATATTCACTTTTTCTCCTGTATGTAGACCAACACCAGAAGCTCTAACACTATTTGATAATGTTCTTTGTTTTAACACAGTCTGAAAATGAATGGGTAGTTAAATAAAAACTCTTTTAAAATCATATAAATAAAACACGACAAGGTTATCATAAAAAAAGCAAATGAAACAAATTATTTATACTGTTACCTTTTCTCTGATAATTTTTATTTTAGAGCCTTAAAGATTGGACTTCAGCCAGGATTTAACTCTCATCCAGGATGATTCCAATGCTTTTTGTTTAATAAGATCATCAGGGTTGCTGCTATATTTGTCCAATGCGAAGAGAAGCAATCCAACGCCAGTAGCATGGATTGGTCTGTTAATGTTTTCAAAAATCCCATTCATGTCTTTTGGGAAACCTACTCTCACGTCTGTTTCTAATATTTCTTCAGCTAATTCTTTGGCGCCATTAAGTTGTGATGTTCCACCCGTAAGAACTATTCCAGCTCTAAGTTTTTCTATATTCATTTTTCCGATCTCGTCATTAATGACTGTAAACAATTCTTCATAACGAGCCTGCACTACCGAGGCCAATCGCTCTAATTCTATTTTTCTGGGGGAACGATTTCCAACACTAGGAACTTCAATAAGCTCTTCTTTATTGACCATCTTTGATATGGTACAAGCGTGTTTAATTTTGATTTCTTCGGCTTCTTTTTCTGGTGTTCTAAGAGCATAAGCAATGTCGTTTGTCACATGATTTCCCCCAACCGGAATTACCTTGGTTGCAACAATTTGACCGCCCATAAATACTACAATATCGGATGTTCCGCCTCCAATATCCACAAGACAAACACCGAGATCTTTCTCATCATCCGACAATACAGAAAAGCTAGAAGCTAATTGCTCGAGAACAATCTGCTGAACTTCCAGACCACATCTCTCCATAGATTTAATGATATTTTGCTCAGCACTCCGAGAGACAGTTACAATATGAACATCTGCTTCAAGTCGAACACCAGACATACCGATTGGCTCACGAACACCTTCTTGACCATCAATAACAAAATCTTTGGGTAATACATGTAAGATTCTTTGGTCCGAGGGGATACTCATTGCTTGAGAAGCATCAATTACACCATCAATATCCTCTTGTGAGACCTCACCCTCATTAATTCTGACAATGCCATGACCATCAAAACTTCGGATATGACTGCCTGCAATACCAGCAAAAACAGTATTAATTTCGCAACCTGCAATTTTCTCTGCTTCTCTTATGGCTTGATCAATTGAATTTACTGTTGCCTCAATATTAACAACCACACCTTTTTTTAAACCACTGGATGGCTCGGTTCCATAGCCGATAACCTTTAACTCACCCTGATCATTGATTTCAGCAACTAGTGCTAAAATTTTTGATGTGCCAATATCTAGGGTAGCAATAATCTCATTTCCATTATTGCTTGTCATAATTTGATAAATTGAGTCACTTTTTCCATACAACAGCCAAACCTTCTGAATACCTAAGATCAATATAAGAAACTTTATTAATTTTTGCTAAAAGAGATTGATCTAAAGCTAAAAAAAGTCTATCTAATTTCTGATTGACTTCTGTTTTTCCTAATTTTATCTCAATTTTTGGCTTGATTGTAAAACTCCAAGATCCTCTTACATCTAGAGTTAATGTTTCTAAATAAAGGCCCCTTCCTGTAAGTAAATTATTAATTTGAATAAATAGATTCATGACATCTCTCTCAGATCCTTTAGGACCGTTAAGTCTAGGGATATTTTCTGGGATACTGCGTTGGTCTACAACGTATAATTCTCCTGAAGAGTTCAAAATTAAATCATCGTTCCATATACCCAGTAAACTCTCTTCAATGATTCTTATATCAATTTTATTTGGCCAGATCCTTATAATTTCTGCCGATTCGACCCAATCCAATGACTCTATTTTCTCTTTGGCTTCAAATGCATTGAAACTTAGAAATCCCTTGTTAAGAAGATTGTTGGTATGGTTATCGATAGATTTGATGGAGACTCTCTTCAAATCACCGCTAACATTAATTAATTCAATAGGACGATTCAGAGCAAAAAAACATAAGAATAAAACTATTATTAATAAACTAATCCAACCAATCTTAAAATACAATTTTTTGGGAACATCTCGAAAAAAATTTAACTTTGATAACCTACCAATAAAAACTCTTTTTTTAATTTTTTTATTCTTTTTTTTACTTTTAGAAAAAAGATTCACTTTAAAGGATACTCATTTCCAAAACATTAAAACAGAGCTGATCAAAATCAATACCTACCTCTGATGCTGCCATTGGCACCAAACTGTGAGTTGTCATTCCTGGGACTGTATTAATCTCCAAAATAACGGGCTCATCATTTTGATCTATAAAAAAATCAATTCTTCCCCATCCCCTTATAGCAAAAAGTTTACAGGCATTAAAACACCTTTTTTGTATCCTTTCCTCGACCTGTGGGTCTAATCCACTTGGACATATATATTTTGTTTCGTTGCTAAAATACTTTGCTTCATAGTTGTAAAAATGCTCATCACCAGAATCGATTTTAATCAATGGCAATATTTTTTCATTTAAAAATCCTGCTGTGTATTCAGGATTCATAAGATAGGACTCGGCAATTATCCAATCATTAAACTTTTCGAGAGCCTGGAACTTCTTTTCAAAATCATTTTTATTTTCAATGATAGAAACTCCTATGCTGGATCCCTGTGAACACGGTTTTAAAATAAAGGGTGTCTTCAAAAGATTTGCAACTTCCTCAAACTGATTAATATGTGTTACTAACTTAAAATCTGGAGTCTTAAAACCATTTTGAAGAAGAAGTCTTTTTGTAAACAACTTGTTCATGGTTAATGAACAAGCCAAAGGACCACTGCCAGTATATTTAATATCCATGATCTCTAAAAGACTTTGAATTTTTCCATCTTCACCATCTGATCCATGAAGAGCAATCCAAACTGATGCATAATCATTCTCAGTGATCTGATTCAAGAATCCATTCTTAGTATCGACTAGGTCAGCATCAATATCATTATTCAATAATGCCTGCCAGACCGCTTTTCCTGTAATCAATGAAATCTCTCTCTCGGAAGAATAACCACCACAGAGTACTGCCACTTTTCCGAATTTATCCTTACTTTTTTTTTCTAGTTTATTCACTTAATCAAACTTCACCTATGATTCTTACCTCCGGCTGCAAATCAATGTCGTAGTTTTTCTGTACCATTTGCCTTGTATGGTTAATCAAATTTTCAATATCATGAGCTGTTGCTCCTCCTTCGTTAACTATGAAATTTGCATGTTGTTCAGAAATCGATGCTGAGCCAATCTTAAACCCTTTTAAACCTGATCCTTCGATCAATGCTCCTGCAAAATTACCAGGTGGGTTCTTAAAGACAGATCCACATGTGTCTTCATTCAGAGGTTGTGTCCTTATTCTTTGATTCCTTAGTTCTATCAAATTATCTTTGGTCGTTTTTTTATCACTAGATAAAAACATTGAACAAGAGAGAAACCACAATCTGAATGGGAAAGTGACTGTCCTATATGCAATATCAAAACTTTCTTTTTCGATAAAACTAATATTGCCTTTCTCATTTATTACTTCCACATCTTGCACCAAATCCCATGTCTCCATACCAAATGAACCTGCATTCATAGTTAATGCACCACCGATAGATCCAGGTATACCGGAAAAAAATGCTGCAGGTCCTATACCATTTTTTTGACAGAAAAGAGCTAGCTCAACGCATGCCACACCTGCCTCGACTTTATAAAGATATTCTGAAGTCTTTTCAATTTCCTTAAGAAAAGATTTTGCACTTATTACAACTCCTCTGATGCCACCATCTCTTACCAAGATATTTGTGCCTTTTCCTATCCAGGTAATGGGTAAATTTGGATCAATACTGGATAGAAAAGAAACTAAGTCCTCTCTACTTTTGGGAGAATAAAACAGATCGGCACACCCACCAATGCCCCAAGATGTATGTTTTGCCATGGACTCATCGCAAGAGCAATCGTCTTCAAATTTTTGTCTAATGTTCTTAAACATAATTGAAAGCCTTCACAGTCAATGTCCCGATATCTATCAAGATAAAGTCCTTTTTTCAATGCTACTTATGCAGTAATCTGAAATTTTTTCTGTTGCCTCCACGAAAGTTTCGTCATAAGCAGCCATTGATGCTTTTTTGAGTTTGTCTTTTTCTATAAAAAAACTTTTGGTGATTTGAGCCAACTTTTCAGGTTCAAGATCCTTATCTAGGATCATCTCTGCAGCATTTTTATCAACTAAAAATTTTGCATTATAGAACTGATGATTATCAGTTGCTCGTGGATATGGTATAAGTATTGACGGGAGACCTAACGCAGAAAGCTCTGATATTGTCATTGCGCCAGCTCTACCGATCACTATATCAGCCCATTTATATACTTGTGAAATGTCATCAATAAACTTTGAGACTTTGGCCTTTATATTAAAATCTTTATACATCTCTTTAACTTTTTCATAATCTGCCTCTCCTGTATCGTGCGTTATCTCAACTGGTGTATCCTTGCTTAAATAATGCATGGCTTTAGGGACAATAAAATTAATAGACCTAGCTCCTTGGCTCCCCCCTAAAATAAATATTCGAGGTTTTTTGGATTTGTCTGGAAATTCTCTCGAAGGTTGTCTTTTATCTATGATCTCTTGTCGAACTGGATTACCTAAATATTGGCAATCACCTGTAAAAAATTTTGTCATCCCGCCGACTGCTCCTGGCAATCCCTCTATAACAGCGTATGCAGCTGTCCATGCAAGATATCGATTTGCAAGACCTGCTTTTGTATTTTGCTCATGAATGACCACAACAGTCCTATCAGATTCATTGGCAGCAATGCATGTGCTAATGGATGGATAGCCCCCCATACCTAAAACCAGATCAGGCTCAAAGCCTTTTAAGAACTTTATCAGTTTCGCATCAGATCTAGATATTGCTTGATATATTTTAGGATCTAAGAAAGTCTTAAGCCCATTACGCTTTATTTTTCGAGCTTCAAAATACTCAACCTCAATATTACTTTGACTGAATATGTTTCTTTCCAATTTATTACCAGTGCCTGCAATAACAACCTTATGCCCGTTTTCCTTAAAATGGTTAGCCATAGCTAAGGCAGGAAAAATATGACCTCCGGTTCCACCGGCAGCAATAATAATTGAATAACTCTTTTCTTTAACCGCCAATTTTTTTGTTTATTTTAGTTCTAGGGTTCTCGCAGCCTATTCTTAAGACTATAGCCAGAGTAATAAGTGTTATAATCATGCTGCTTCTCCCATAACTGATAAGTGGCAAAGTCAGTCCTTTCGTTGGGAGTAGTCCCATATTCACTCCTATATTTATAATAACCTGTGTTGCAAACCAGATGGCTATTGAGAATGATAGATACCCTTGATAGATCCTTTTACTATTGATCGCCTTTAATGCAATGGAGAAAATTCTCCAAATCAATACAGCATATAATCCAATAATCAATAAACTACCTATTAATCCTAACTCTTCAGCTATAACGGCAAAAATAAAATCGGTGTGGGCTTCAGGCAAATAAAACAACTTCTGTACTCCCTCACCAAGACCAACTCCAAACCACTGTCCTCTCCCAATGGCAATCAACGACTGGGTCAACTGATAGCCAGAATTAAATGGATCATCCCAAGGATTCATAAATGAGGTTATGCGCGCCATCCTGTAAGGTGAAATGTAGGCTAACAAACCGAGAATGCCAACTAAGGCTATTACTAGCACTATAAAGTATCTAAATTTGAATCCCGCAACAAAAAAAAGTGTTGCTGTCACAATCAGTAGAACAACGGTAGATCCAAAATCCGGCTGCAGCAATAAAAGTAGGCACGCGGGAACGATGAAAATCATGGGCTTTAAAAAACTCACGAAAGTCATTCTTAGCTGCTCCTGCTGTCTTACACAATAACCAGCAATGTATAGAAAGAATAAAAGCCTAGCGGGATCTACAACTTGTATATTTGGTAAAGGCCCCAATTTAACCCACCTTGTCGCTCCATTTACAGTTACCCCTAAATCAGGAATAAAAACCAGACTTAATAGCCCAATTGCAAATATGGGGGTTAAAATTCCTAGTTTTTCCCAATATTGAGTTGGTGTTAAAAAAAATATCAGGCTAGCAATTATTCCTAAAAATACAGCAGAAGATTGTTTATAAAGATAAGCAAAAGGATCACCAAGAGATTTTTCAGCAAAAGGCATAGAGGCAGAAACTAGCATCACCATGCCACCCATTAAAAAAGCAATAATCGAAATCAGTAATAATTTATCAATACTTTGCAGGGTCGCAATTTTTCTTTTTTTATTCATCCCACTGACAAAATTTTTACCTAGATCTATTGGGTTTACTTCATCTAAGTTTTAGACTTGCTAAACCAATTAAAACGAGAATAACTGTGATAATCCAGAACCGAACAATAACTTTAGGCTCAGCCCAGCCTTTCAATTCAAAATGATGATGAATAGGGGCCATATTAAACATTCTCTTGCCTGTTAACTTGAAAGAACCAACTTGTAGAATGACTGAAATTGTCTCTAAGATAAAAACTCCACCCATTACGGCCAATACCAGTTCCTGCCTCACTATTACAGCTATAAGCCCTAGGGCTGCACCAAGTGAAAGAGCCCCGACGTCACCCATGAAAACTTGGGCCGGGTAGGTATTGAACCAAAGAAAACCCAAGCCTGAACCGGCAATTGCAGCACATATGATAAATACCTCTCCGGCATCTCTTATATAAGGCACGCCCAAGTAATCAGACATATTAATATTTCCAGCCACGTAGGCAAAAATACCAAGAGCAGCTGCAATCATAACGGTAGGCATTATGGCAAGACCATCCAAACCATCGGTTAAATTTACAGCATTGCTTGATCCTAGAATAACGAAAATCGAGAACGGCACAAAAAGCCAACCCATTTGAAAAGTTAAATTATTTGTATATGGAATCACCAACTCTGTTTCAACAGGGGATAGGATTGAACTAAATAAAAAAAATACTGAAACAAATGCTACAACAACCTGTGCTATGAGCTTTACTGCAGGCCTCATACCATCTGAATTTCCATTCAATTTCATATAGTCATCAATAAATCCAATCAACCCGAAAGAGATTATTACCAATAAAATATTAACAATGTATCTACTCGAAAGATCGCCCCAAATGAGTGCACTGATAGTGATTGAAAATAGGATGAGCAATCCTCCCATTGTTGGAGTTCCCTCTTTAACAGAATGTGACTCAGGTCCTTCTTGTCTTATTGATTCACCAATATCGTTAAAACTTAGTTTTTGTATCAATTTAGGACCAAGAACAAAAGAAACTAAAAGAGCCGTAAGTGCACTCAATATTCCTCTGGTAGTGATATAGGTTAATGCGTTAAACGCTGAGTAGAATTCAGTAAGCTGGTCTGCGAAGAATAGAAACAATTTTTATTCCGATTTATTAACCAATGTTTAGATTAAACTAATTTAAAATTTTTTTTTGCTACTTCAATGTCTCAAATATTTACAATTCAAGATTTTGTATTCTCATCTGGTGGTATGCCCATAATTCTTAAAGCTCCTGAAACAATTAAAGAGAAAATTGGAGCTGCAACTTGGCCCCCATAATAACTCTTGCCTCTGGGTTCATTTACAACAACTACAGTGACAATTCTTGGGTTACTAATCGGGGCAATACCAATAAAAAAGGCATTGTAGGCATTCCCGGAATAATCATCTGAAAATATTTGTGCTGTTCCGGTTTTCCCTCCCACTCGATAGCCTCTCACTTTGGCTCTGCTTACAGATTGCTCGACTACCGCTTCAAGCATACGCAATAAATTAGCTGTAGTCTCCTTTGATAGAGCTCTTTCACCATTTGGATTCTCCTGTATTTTCTCAATGCTAATTGGATTCACAATACCTTGGTTAGCTATCGCGGCGTATGCTTTAGCTAATTGTAACGGTGTTACTGAAACCCCATATCCATAGGACAACGTAGCTTGCTTAATGGGTCTCCAATTCCGATAATCACCTAGACTCCCCCTTTGTTCTCCCGGGAAACCTGAAGCAGTAATTTGACTGATCCCTAGATTTGTGAGGGTATCAAAAAATATTCGTGGTTCCATGGCCAAGGATAGATTTGCGGCACCAGCATTACAGGACTTGACAAGTATCATTTCCAAGTTTAAATCACCCTCACAGCGATCATCACCAATCAATTTAGCTCCAAGGTAAAAGGGCGAAGTATTCATTTTTGATTCAGATTTAAAATCACCGCTTTCCAAGGCAGCAGCCACCGTTAATGGTTTGAGGGTTGAGCCCGGTTCAAAAACATCGGTAACCGCTCTATTTTTAAGCAATTCAGCCTTTCTGAGACTTCGATTGTTTGGGTCTGCAGATGGTTGATTCACCATTGCTAAAACCTCACCTGTAGATATGTCTAGTACAATTGATGAACCAGCTTTGGCTTTGAACTCTTTCAGCCCGGCCTTCAATGCTCGATGAGCTAGATACTGTATTCTAAGATCAATACTCGAATAATAATCCTCACCATCTACCGCCGTTTTAAGTAATTTAATATCAGAAAAAATATTATTATCTGCGTCTCTTAAAACTAATTTCGATCCATCTTCTCCAAGGAGAAATTCTTCAAGCATATATTCCATCCCCTCCTGGCCCTGATCATCGATATTGGTGAACCCCACAAGATGACCTGTTACCTCTCCTGCTGGATAAAAACGTTTGTACTCTTTTTCTAACCAAAGACCAGTGATTTTCCCTTGTTGCTTGATTTTGGCGCTTTGGTTAGGGCTTATATGGCGCTTCAAATACATAAAGCTCTTGCTAGATTTATCTTCAATCCTTCGCAAAACCTCTTTCGTCTCCAACTCTAAGATATTGGCAATTAAGATAACCTTTCCCCTATTTCCAGTTGAGGATAGAAATTGCTTCGGATTGATAATTACACTATCAATCGGTGTACTCACCGCTAATGGGGTACCTCTACGATCAAAAATTGATCCCCTGTTTGAGACCATTCTCTCTGTTCGGATATGTCGAGCATCTGCTTGTTGATTTAAAAAATCTCTTTCAAGATATTGAAGTTGGAAAGATCTAAAAATTAGGGCAATTGTTGCTCCTAAAATAAAGAACAAAACAATCAAGAAACGGTTTCTAAATGAAGGGGACTCTTTAGTTGAAGCTTTCATCAGAATCAATAATATTTATTGTGCTGGGATTTGGAATACTCATGTTTATTTTTGATCTCGCAATATCTTCTAAGCGCAATCCTGATGAAAGTTGAGATAATTCTATTTGGATTCGCTTCCATTCAGTTTTTAGTGCATCTCGTTCTTTGATTAAACCTTGATATTCTATAAATAATATTCTTTTTTGATGCTCCATATACACCTCGCCTAATCCAGAAAAACAGAGCAAAAGAAATAAAATGAATGCCCTTCTATACCATTTGTTAGATTGTTTCATTTAATTTTTTCCACGACCCTTAAAACAGCACTTCTAGCGCGAGGATTTACATTGATCTCATTCTGTGTTGGTTTAATTCTTCTAGCAACAATTTTACAATCTATTAAATGTTCAGAATTTAAGTTAGGTAATTTTGATAAATTGGGATCAAGCCTTGAATGATTACGGAAAAATCGCTTAACCATCCGATCTTCCAGAGAATGAAAACTTATAACACATAATCGACCACCGGTTTGCAGTAAATCAAGACTATAATTCAGAAATGTCTCCAACTGATCTATTTCCTGGTTGATGTAAATTCTGATTGCTTGAAATGTTTTTGTGGCATGGTGCTGTTTCCGTTTTAATCTTGAATGTTTTTTGACATCTACGATGATCTCCGATAATTGCTTGGTGGTTGTTATTTTTTTACTCATTCTCTTAGAAATAATAGCTCGAGCAATCTTCCGTGAGTATTTCTCTTCACCAAATTGCCAAAGAACTTTAGAAATTTCATCCTCGCTAGCATTATTAATCCAAACTTTTGCAGTTACTCCCGTTTTCTGATCCATTCTCATATCCAATGGTCCTTCATTCTGAAAACTAAATCCTCGATGAGCATTATCAAGCTGGAATGAAGACATACCTAAGTCAGCAAGGATTCCACTAAATTTAAAATTTAAATCATTTGATTCAAGTATCTCTTTAAGATTTCCAAATCTTCCCTTGATTATTTTTAACTTACTTTGCTTAATAAATTTGTCTTTAACAAAATTAATCGCATCTTGGTCTTGATCAATTGCAACAACTTTACCATCGGAGTTAAGTTGCTTCAGAATGATTTCCGTGTGCCCACCAAAGCCACAGGTGGCATCAAGGTAAGTACCAGATGGAGAAACAATCAGACGCTCTACAACCTCTTCTGGCATCACAGGTTGATGTATCTTGTTTATCATCTGTTGACTGATTCTATTGGAACCATCTCCAGATCAATTAAATGTTAACCTCTATTACTCTTTAAGAAAGATGGCACATCCAAAAAAGGAATTTGATCATCTCCTTCGACAGGCAGATCTTCAAATAAATCCTTATTACGGGAGGTTATTGGTTTATCCAATTCTGGGAATTGCCCACTTACATCATTCTCTCCATTAGATGAAGTATCTAGTATTTCATCAAGACCTGTCAGTACAACTGTGACATGAATTGAATCTTGCAAAGATTTATCAGAAACATAACCCGAAATAATTTCGGCATCCTCAGATGCATATCCTTTAATGATTTCACCAATCTCCTCAAGCTCATCGCCCATAAGGTCATCACCTGCGGTAATATTAATTAGTATTCCTTTTGCTCCCTCAAGTTTGATATCCTCCAGCAAAGGACTTTGAATAGCGGCTTCAACCGCTTCTCTTCCTCGATCTTGACCGGAAGCAGTTCCCATTCCTATAATGCCTCTGCCAGTTTCTGCCATTACGGTTCTTACATCAGCAAAATCAAGATTTACATGGCCAGGTATGGTTATCAATTCAGCAATGCCCTGTACAGAATTCGAAAGTACGTCATTTGCTGCCGCGAAACCGCTAATAACTGTTGTTCTACTGCCCAAAGTTTGAAGCTTATCGTTAGGGATAATAATTAATGAATCAACAAATCTTTCTAGATCGTCAATACCTCTTTCTGCATTTTCTTTTCTTTTTTCCCCTTCCCAAGAAAAAGGGGTATTAACCACAGCAACAGTAAGAATACCCTTTTCTTGTGCAATTTCTGCCACAACAGGACAAGCGCCTGTGCCTGTTCCGCCACCAAGACCGGCTGCAATAAATAGCATATTTGATCCGTCAATAACTGATGCAATTCTCTCTTTGTCTTCTTCAGCTGATGCTCTTCCAATCTCTGGTTTACTTCCAGAGCCCAAGCCTTTGGTTTCGTTAATCCCAATTTGTAACTGGATATCTGCTTTAGTCATCCTTAAATCTTGGGTGTCTGTATTGGCGCATATAAACTCAACGCCCTTGATTCCTTTTGTGACCATGTGGGAAACTGCATTTCCACCTCCACCTCCGATACCAATAACCTTGATATTAGCCTCTTGGTTATTAGTATCCATCAGTTGGTATGCAAATTCAGTCATCACATTACTTCCATCTTCTATAAAGATAAAGTTCCAAGCTCTGGGGGTAGCTCTGATAAATCTGTCTCTTGAGTAGACAACCACTTTTCCCTGCCAGTGTTCCAGTCATCGTAATTCCAGATTTCAAATTTATTGCCTTGCCCAACCAACATGGCCTGTTTTGTTAATTTTGCAAATTCTCTCAACTCTTTTGGAATTAAAATTCTTCCATTGCTATCCATTTCTATCTCAGCAGCATGTCCAACCATTAATCTTTGTAATCTCCTTGAGGTGGAATTAAGAGTGGGTAATGCCATAATTTTTTTCTCAATACTCTTCCAAAGTTTCAATGGATACAGCAACAAACAATGATCTTGATCAATCGTACAAATCAATATATTACTGGACAAATTGCTAAGACTGTCCTTATACCGAACAGGAATAGCAATTCTTCCCTTGGCATCTAAATTAATTTTATTTAAACCACGAAATATCATATTAAACAACAGGATCACAGCATTTATCCCACTTTTTACCACTTTATGACACTATAGGTTATTGGTAACGGTTGTCAATAAAAAGTTGGAAAAATCGATTGGCAATCAAAGAAGTAAGGAGTTAACCGATAAGCCGGGTTCTGTCTTGGGCAATCATTCATCTGGGATATCTGTCACCAGATACCTCTAGCAACCCACCCTGGAGCGATCACGGGAAATCATAGCTCCTCTATTTGGTCTTGCTCTCGATGGGGTTTGCACTGCCACAAATGTTGCCATTTATGCGGTGCGCTCTTACCGCACCTTTTCACCCTTACTTCTTTTTGAAGCGGTATATTTTCTGTTGCACTTTCCACAGGCTCACGCCTTCCAGATATTATCTGGCATCGTCCCCGTTAGAGCCCGGACTTTCCTCCTAAATCAAAGAATTAGGCGATTGCCTGGTTAACTCCAAACGCGATTATTCAATACGGTGCATAAAAATTCAAGTTTAAAGTGATTTTAACTCTACAGCACGTTTATAAATTATATTCCTACTAAAACCACTAACTAGCATACAGATTTTTACTGCTTTCTTAATAGACATTTCCGGTAACAGTTCTATGAGAATTTTGTCTATTTTATTCTGGTCTATTATCGCTTGTTCTTGCTTGTTTCCATCTATAATAATAGTAAATTCACCCCTAATTTTTTTTGGATTATTTTTTACATATTCATCAATTTCAGAGAGATTTTCGCCTAAATAACTTTCATGTAGTTTTGTCATTTCTTTGCAAACAATGGCATTATGATTTCCCCCAAAAATCTTAATCATATGACCTATTGTTGACTGTAAACGGTGCACAGATTCGTAAAAAATTAAAGTTTCTTTTCTTTGAGCCAGTTTGCCCAATTCTCTGAGTTGTGCTAATTCAGAGGAAGGTAGAAAACCATGAAAATAAAATTTGTCAGTTGCAATTCCTGAGACAGAAAGTGCAGCAATTGCAGCACAACATCCAGGGACAGGAATAATATTAAAAAACTTTTCCCTTGCTTGCTTAATTAGGCAGTATCCTGGATCACTAATTAATGGTGTTCCAGCATCGGATAATAATGCAACACTTTTCCCTTGTGATAATTGTTGGAGAATCTTGGAAGTTATCTTCGCTTCATTCTGTTCATTCAGAGACTGAATTCTTCTTTTGATGCCCAAGTGATGTAGTAACTTTTTTGTAACCCTTGTGTCTTCAGAAAAAATCAGGTCGACTTCCTTAAGGGTGTCAATTGCCCTCAAAGTTATGTCTTTTAGATTACCGATAGGCGTAGAGACTACATATAAATGTCCCATCATGATCCTATCCTACAGCCCAAAACTTGAAAAATTAGCCAGGCCGCATTTCCTCCTCATCCTCAGTCATACTCTCCTTGAAACCGGCCCTAGAAAAGACTCTCTCCATATAACTGGAAATTGATTTTTGATTGTCAGTCAACTCAATTCCAAATAAATCAAGTCGCCATAATATCGGTGCTATAACACAATCGACAATTGTAAAATCATCGCTTAAAAAAAACCGTTGAATACTAAAAAGATCCAAAGAAGATACCAAAAGCGATTTTAATTTTTTTCTATGAGCATTCTCAGTCCTGGTTCCAAGAACAAGATCAAGTGCAACTGCAGGTTCTACAATATCCCTCTCAAGAGTTGCAAGTCCCAGTCGCAATCTTGCCCTATCTACTGGACTAACAGGCATTAATGGTGGATGAGGGTATCTTTCATCAAGATATTCAACTATTACCCTGGAATCGTAAAGAACTAACTCTCTATCTATTAAAGTAGGCAAGCTGACATAAGGATTCAGAGCCATCAGATCTTCTGGAACAACAGAGTCTTCAACATTATTGATTTCTGTCAAAATGCCTTTTTCGGCAAGGACAATACGAACTTGATGTGAACGTATGCAGGTGTTGCCCGAATAAAGTCCCATCATTGAACGCCTGTTTGCAACACTAGTCATATAAAAAATTCCTTTTAATTAAAAAATTAACTTGATTAAATTTAGCCCTCAGTGGACGTCTTTCCAAATATCTTTATAAAGACCATAACTAAAAATAAGAAAGACCAATAAGAATAATATAACCCAAATGCCTACTCTCTTTCTTTCAGATTGAATTGGTTCGCCCACATAATCAAGAAAATTTACAATATCTAAAGTAAATTGATCAAATTCTTTTTCATCCAATTCTTCTTGAACTAACCATAAGATATTGGGCATGCTTGTTCCTGGAAGAACTAGATTATCTGCTCCAGTTGGGGAATTAGAATCTTCATAGAACGTTCTGAGGAAATTATAAACTCGATCTTCCCCTCTACTTCGGGTTATAAGTGATAAGTCTGGTGGAGTTCTACCAAACCAACGACTGCCATCTGCAGGCACCATATTAGTTATAACAAGATCTTCTGGTTTTGCATCAGTGAAAATTAAATTCTGAGTCAGTTCGACTTCATCAAGATCTAAATCTTCAGCGATTTGATTGTATCTTATAAATTTAAGTGAGTGACAACCTGCACAGTAATTAAAGAAATTTCTTGCCCCTCTCTGCAACGAGGCTATATCCGAGACATCATTATTGGCCTTCAAAAAATAATCCCCTTCATTTACTTCTGAAGCTGCAAATACTAAAGCAGATGATAAAGCGATCAAGAGAAGAAAGCTGGCAGTTATTATTTTGAAGAACTTCATTTTTTATATACCACCCTCTCTGGAACCGGTTTTGTTTTCTCAATGCGAGTATAAAAAGGCATCATTATAAAAAAGATGAAATAAACTACAGTGAAAAACCTGGCCAGAACCACGTAAATACCACTAGCTGGCTGCATTCCTAAATAGCCCAAAGCTAAGAAACTAATTGCAAAACAACTGAGTGCCAATTTATATTGCCATCCTCTGTAACGAATAGATTTCACTTTGCATTTATCTAGCCAAGGCAAGAATAAAAAAAACAAGACTGAAGATGCTAGAACAATTACACCCATCAATTTGTTTGGTATAGCCCTTAAAATTGCATAGTAAGGAGTCAAATACCATGCTGGAACAATGTGTTCTGGTGTTTGCAATGGATTGGCGGGCTCAAAATTATCAACTTCTAAGAAATAGCCACCCATTTCAGGGGCAAAAAAGACTGCGGCAAAAAATAGAATTAAAAATACAGTAATCCAGACTAGATCTTTGCTGGTGTGATAAGGATGAAATGCTACACCATCAATAGGCTTACCTTGCTCGTTTTTATAATTCTTAATTTCTATCCCATCAGGATTGTTAGAACCTACATGGTGCAAAGCAAGAATATGTGCAAAAACCAAGGCAATAATACCAAGAGGTATTGCAATCACATGAAAAGCAAAAAATCGATTCAATGTGATATCAGAAATATAATAATCTCCTCGGATCCATTCTGTTAGTGTTTCTCCTACATACGGTATGGCACCGAATAAGTTGACTATGACCTGTGCGGCCCAATAAGACATATTGCCCCATGGAAGAAGGTACCCAAAAAATGCTTCAGCCATAAGGCAAAAATAAATTAACATTCCAACAATCCAAACCAATTCTCTTGGCTTTTTATAAGAGCCATAGAGCATAGCCCTAAACATATGCAAATAAACAACAATGAAGAAAAATGAAGAGCCAGTTGAATGCATATACCGTATAAGCCAACCCCATTCAACCGAACGCATTATGTATTCAACTGAATCAAATGCATCCTTTTCTGAGGGCTTGTAACTCATAGTTAGAAAGATTCCTGTTAGTAATTGAATTACCAAGACAACCAAAGACAAAACACCAAAGATATACCAAATATTGAAATTTTTTGAGGCGTAATAATCAGTAGCGTGTTCTCTAATTAAAGACGATAAAGGAAACCTATCATCAATCCATCTCAGTAATTTATTTGAAAACATACTCTGATTCTGATTGTTAGACATTTTCTATACCCTCAGTTTCGCCGATTATTACAGTATTCTCATCCTCATAACGGTGTGGTGGTACTCTCAAATTAGATGGCGCAGGTACGCCAGTGTAAACACGGCCAGATAAATCAAATTTTGAACCATGACACGGGCAATAAAAACCACCTTTCCAGTCTGGACCCATGTCAGCAGGAGCTATAGCAAATTTTTCTATTGGAGCACAACCTAAATGTGTACAAATCCCCTCAACGATAAAGTAATTAGGTTTTAAAGATCGATAAACATTTTTTGCAAAAAGGGGTTGCACCGATAATTCTGACTCTGGGTCTCGAAGATCAAGGCTACTATCTTTGAGATTTTCAATCATTTCTTTTGAACGGTGTACAATCCATACTGGCTGTCCCCTCCATATCACCTTGATAATAGAGCCAGGCTCCAATTTGCTGAGATTAACTTTAACCGCGGTTGCAAGTGCCTTTGCCTTCTTGCTGGGTTGAAAGGAAGATATGAAAGGTATCGAAGCAAATAAAACACCTATTCCACCTGTCAGAGTTGTTGAAATTGACAAAAATCTACGACGGTTTAAATTAGTCATTGTTCCCTTGTCTTTCTGATTCAATTGATTTACCCAAATTAATCATCATCTGAATTGTGAGGCGATTATACACCAATTCATTAGAAATCAAGTTCCTATTCGGGTAACTTTTGCTCCAAGAAGCGTCAATTTTTCTTCAATGCATTCATAACCACGATCGATATGATAAATCCTATCTATACAAGTTTCTCCGTCTGCAACCAATCCTGCTAAAACCAAAGCAGCCGAGGCCCTTAAATCTGTTGCCATAACTGGAGCCGATTGCAATCTTTTAACACCTGTTATATATGCAGTATTTCCGCTGAGACTTATATCAGCACCCATTCTTTGGAGTTCTAGTACATGCATGAATCGATTCTCAAAAATTGTTTCAACCACAATAGAGTTGCCTCTTGCAATGGTATTTAAAACCATAAATTGCGCTTGAATATCAGTTGGAATGCCCGGATATGGTTGAGTTGTAAAATCAACGGGTTTGATATTTTTTTGTTTCATATTAAGCTCAATTTTGTTCTCTTCAACAACAATTAAAGCTCCGGTTTGATTCAATAGATCTAAAACCGACTGCAAATGTTCTGGCTGAGTTTTTTTCAACAAAACATTCCCTTTTGTAATTGCAGCTGCAACCAAAAAAGTGCCTGCCTCAATACGATCTGGGATAATAGTATGCTCAACACTATGCAGTTTATTAACTCCATCAATGATTATTTTCCTAGTCCCCAATCCTTTTATTTTAGCCCCCATTTTTATGAGAAATTCCCCCAGACTAATAACTTCGGGCTCAATTGCTGCATTCTCTAGAATTGACTGTCCTTCTGCCAAAACAGCAGCCGTCATAATATTTGCTGTCCCTGTCACAGAGATAGGATTAAAGGAAAAATGTGCGCCTTTAAGTTTTTTGGCTCTAGCGCATATATAACCTTCATTAATTTCTATATCTGCCCCCATTGCCTTTAACCCATCAAGATGAAGATTTACTGGCCTTGCCCCAATAGCGCAACCACCTGGCAAAGAAACTGAGGCCTCACCAAATCTAGCAATCAAAGGACCTAAAACTAGTATTGAAGCACGCATGGTTTTAACCAAATCATAAGGAGCTAGAAAATTTCCTACTCTGCTTGAATCTAGAATTAATTTGTTGTCGTCAGCTAATGTTATTGAGACACCCATACCAGCTATCAATCTGATCATAGTTGTGATGTCTTCTAGATGAGGAATATTTTCGAGAAAAACCCTTTCCTCAGTCATGATTGAAGCAGCAATTATAGAAAGTGCTGCATTCTTTGACCCAGAAATATGAACTTCACCTGAAAGTGAACGACCGCCTTGAATTGTTAATTTTTTCAACGACTTCAATCCATCGTTTTTTGGTTAAATTTTATTCTGAATTTTCCTTAGGAGTCAGTGTGGTAAGAGATAAGGCATGGATTTCGGATTGCATTTTATCCCCCAAACAACCATAAACCATCTGATGCCTCTGAACTAAAGATTTTTCCTGAAATCCTTGAGAAATAACTATTGCTTCGAAATGAACATTATCATCACTGCTTACATTCACAACTGCATCTTCAATTGAAGCTTCAATCAAAACCTTAATGTCATCTGAGTTCATTGTATTTCCTTAATTATATTTTACGATAAACTATTTATAAGTGGAAAAAATGAATATTGATGCATTTGATTAATTGACTAAGTTGTTTTAGTGGAGAATGATGTTGCTAATTAAGGCTTTAATTTTAAAAAACTAAACGATTGAATTGACAGAAAAAGAAGAAAAATTTGATTTCAAAAGTATTGGAAAAAAGGTTTTAGATATTGAATCTATCGCAATAGCTAAACTCAAAGACCAATTAGATAATAACTTTGATATTGCATGCCAACTATGTTTGGATTGCACTGGAAAAATTATAGTCATGGGTATAGGGAAATCTGGGCACATTGCAGATAAGTTGGCTGCAACCTTAGCAAGTACAGGCACACCTTCATTTTTCGTCCATCCTGGAGAGGCAAGTCATGGAGACTTAGGGATGATATCAAAAAGTGATGTTGTAATGGCTTTATCAAATTCTGGGAAAACAGAAGAAATAGTTAATTTGCTTCCAACACTCAAAAACATGGGTATAAAAATTATTGCTATGACCGGGGATGAGAATTCTATAATTGCCACAACCTCGGATGTACACGTTGATGTTGGAGTTGAAGAAGAAGCTTGTCCTATGAATTTATCTCCCACAGCAAGTACTACAGCAGCGCTAGCGATGGGTGATGCAATTGCAGTAGCACTGGTTGAAAAGAGAGGCTTTTCAGCTGAAGATTTTGCGAAATCTCATCCAGGTGGCTCAATTGGCAAAAAATTACTGCTTCTTGTTCAAGATATTATGCATGTCAAAGAACTGATTCCTGTTGTTCTTCAAGATGATAAATTGGCACGAGGTCTCATAGAAATGTCAGAAAAAGCATTGGGTATGACTGCCATAATCAACAAAAAGGAGGAATTGGTTGGTATTTTTACTGATGGTGACTTAAGGAGAACACTTGAGGCAAATGTGGATATTCAAACCACACTAATGAGAGAGGTGATGACACAAAACTGCATCACTGTGAAACCAAACCTTCTTGCTGTCAAAGCTGTTGAAATAATTCAAGAGAATAAAATCACCTCATTGGTGGTTGTTGAAGAAAATAAAATTGTTGGCGCACTTAATATTCATGATCTTTTCCGGGCTGGAGTGATGTAAATGAATATTTTGAACTTCTTTCCTGAAGATATAGTGGCAGTGGCAAAAGAGATAAAATTATTGGCCCTTGACGTTGATGGAGTTTTAACTGATGGGTCAATATATATTGACGCTAATGGTAATGAGTCTAAGAAATTTTATGTTCATGATGGTTATGGGATAGTTTCAATTAGAGAAAAATTTGGGATTGAGACCGTAGTTATTTCTGGCAGATCATCTGAAGCTTTGTTGTACAGATTAAAGGAACTGAATATCACTAAATATTGGGTAGGACAGACTGATAAATTGGCAGCAATTAATATAATTCTCGAAGAAGGATCTATAGCATCCCATCAAATTTTATTTGTTGGTGATGATATTCCTGATCTCAATGTAATAGAAAATGTTGGACTATTTGTAGCTGTCAGCAACGCGCATAAAATAGTCAAAAATAAAGCTCACTATATCACTCAAAAATCAGGTGGCTGTGGAGCAGTTAGGGAAGTATGCGACTTAATAGAATATTCATATGAAAATAGAAATTAATGACTAAAAATATTGTAAAAATACTCCTGTTACTAGTTTTAACAGCTGGAAGCAGTTTTATGTATTTTTTTAGTAGTAAGCCTAATGACGATCCAGAAAAATTTAATCTCACTAGAGTTGAATACATTGTCAAGGATGCAAAATTATATGGCACAAATACAGAAGGTGAATTTTTATATAAAATTGTTGCAAAAAAAGCTCAAGCTAATAATGCCGACAGACAAATTCATTTAGACCGAGTTTCCTTAGATTACGATGGCGATCAAAATATTGATTGGAAGATTACATCTGAGAAAGGTCAACTGCTATCAAATACAAATGTGCTAGCACTTTCAGGAAATGTGACTGTACAAAGCTTATCTAATGAAAATAATATGACAACCATTTCCACTGATTACCTTGAAATTAACCCCAATACATATACGATTGCCACCAATAGAGATGTCCTAATTGAATTGGATAACAACAAAATTGAAGCCAAAGGATTGACGGCGCAATTAAAGAACAATAGGCTGAATTTCATCTCGAATATAAATGCAAATATCCAACCTTAAAAGCTCCCGTTATATTTATATATTCTCATTTTGTTTTATGTGCACGCTCGTAGGACAAATACAGACTCATGCCTCAACAATCAACGATGTGAATACATTAAAAAATTCTGTCTTAATTGATGACTCTGATCTTCATAAACAGAAGGACCTATACTTTGAACATATCTCATTAAAAAAGAACGATTTAAATATCAACTCTGATGGTGCTAGCATCACAGATTTAAACGATGAAACAACTGTCTTCACATTTTTAGGTAATGTAGAAATCATTTCAGAAATTGTGATAATAAAATGTGATAAAGCTGAACTTGAATTTAAGAATAATGAATTAAAAAATGCAAAATTCACTGGCGAGCTTTCATCTTTTCAACAATTTGATAATGAAAGAGAGTTGATTGCTTCTGGTACTGCTAAAGTTTTTGAATATGATCACATCACATATTTACTGAGAATGGAAAACAATGCTTGGGTTAACAATGGAAGCAATGAGGTTTCTGGTAATCTAATAACCTACAATTTAGTCAAGAGAAACATTATTGCTAACTCTGAAAATGGGTTACCAGTGAAGTTAATTATTGATTCGAAAACGATCAACTAAACTGGAAAATATAGCTTGAGTATTTTAATAGCAGAAGATCTAGCCAAGCAATACAACTCAAGAGAAGTTGTCAAGAGTCTTAGCATAAATGTAAAAAGCGGTGAAATTGTAGGTTTGCTAGGACCTAATGGTGCAGGAAAAACAACGGCTTTTTACATGATTGTAGGTCTAGCATCCTGTAAACGAGGACAAATTTCGATCGATGATAATAATTTAACCAGTCTGCCAATGCATCAAAGAGCAAAATTAGGATTGGGTTACTTGCCACAAGAAGCATCAATTTTTAGAAAACTCACTGTAGAGCAGAACATTCTTGCGGTACTTCAAATACAGCCAGATTTAAAAACTGCAGGAATCGAAGAAATACTGGAAAGTCTGTTAAATCAAATGAATATCAATGATCTTAGAAATACCCTTGGAATCAGCTTATCTGGTGGTGAGAGAAGGAGAGTCGAAATAGCCAGAACCTTAGCCACTCGACCAAAATTCATTTTATTGGATGAGCCATTTGCTGGCGTCGATCCAATTTCAGTTTTAGACATACAAAGAATTATCAAAGATTTAGCTGAACAAGACATTGGCGTATTGATCACTGATCATAATGTTCGAGAAACATTAGGTATATGCACAAAAGGGTATGTCATTAATGAAGGGCTGGTGATTGCTTCTGGAACACCCGAGCAAATACTAGATAACAAAGAGGTTAAAAAAGTTTACTTGGGAGAAGAGTTTAGAATGTAAATAAATGCTCAATTAGCCTAGGATGAATTCTGAAATTTCATGCGTGCCCTTAAATCTTTAAGAATTCAATTAAATAATGCAGCATTCAGATAAAAAATTAGGAAAAGTAATAAGTGATCTTGAAAGAGATCAAATCGCAAGTATTGAGAAAACTTTGACTTCTCTCAACCCCTCTGAAATCGCGAGACTTCTAGAATCACTAACTCCAGGAAAAAGAAAGATCATTTGGCAATTGGTTGACCAAAATGATGAGGGTGATGTGCTCAAAGAATTGGTGGAAGATGTCAGACAAAATCTGATTGATGAAATGGATGCAACAGAACTAATTGCTGCTACACAGGACATGGAATTAGACGATTTAGCAGACCTGTTAGTTGACTTACCAGAAACAGTTACTGAAGAAGTTATCACTGCTCTTGATCGACAAGACCAGATAAGACTGCAGTCAGTTATGTCTTATGAAGAAGACAGCGCAGGCGGGTTAACAAATCCAAACATCATCTCTGTTAGAAGAGGAATCACAATCGAAGTTTTAATCAGGTATTTAAGACGACTTAACAAACTCCCTGAACATACACATTACATCTACATAGTTAACAAAAATAATGAATACCTAGGTGCAGTAAAACTTGTTGATTTATTTATGGAAGATAAAAATAAACCAGTTGAAAACATAATGGATGAATCAGTTCAGTCAATAACTGCCAGTGAAGATGCCCAGCAAGTAGTTCTAGATTTTCAGGATCTAGATTTGATATCAACTCCAGTTACTGATGAGAACAATAAACTTTTAGGACAAATTACCATCGATGATGTTGTCGACGTGATTCAGGATCAAGCGAACAGTGAAATATTTAATATGGCGGGGCTCGATGACGAGGATGATATATTTGCCCCGGTTATTCTGAGTACGAAAAGAAGAGCTGTGTGGCTTGGTGTGAACCTAATTACAGCATTTGTTGTAGCCGCAGCCATTGGATTGTTCCAAGAAATTATTCAGAAATTCGTGATTCTAGCAGTACTGATGCCAATTGTAGCCAGCATGGGTGGAGTGGCAGGGAATCAAACTCTGATACTAGTTATTAGAGGTATAGCTATGGGAAAAATTCAACGATCAAATGCACGAAAGCTACTAATTAAAGAAAGCTCAGTCGCCCTATTGAATGGTTTCGCTTGGTCGATTGTGGTTTCAGTTTTATCAGTCGCTTTATTTCAAACTTCCTGGCATATAGGACTCATAGTCGGTGCTGCTATGTTACTCAATATTTTTGCCTCCGCTATTGCTGGTGTTTCTATTCCATTCCTTTTAAAAAAGATGGGAATTGACCCTGCTTTGGCTGGTGGAGTATTGATGATAACTTTGACAGATGTGCTTGGCTTTATAACCTTCTTGGGCCTGGCCACTTTTTTTCTTTTAGGCCAAACATAATTCTATCTACTCATAAATTCAGCTATCTCTTCTTTTTTCGCAATGCCGTCTCTATACCCTAAATCAATAAGTTCACTTGTATAAACTGATTCAAAAAGTAGAAAACTAAGTAGCTCTGATTTACTGTCCTTCAACAAGCCGAGGCCTTGTAATAATAACCGGATTGAAAAGGGCATATTATGATAGTGCTTCTGAGCTATTTCATTGAGATCTTCTGATGGAGAAATGACTAAATAATCAACATATTTCATTGTTTTACTGTTGGTTTTTATTTCACTATCGCCTGAATTTTTAATGATTTGATTAATCCTATTTAGTCTTTCAATATCCGAATAGAGCCCATCTAAAAATAGTGCTTCAAGCAAATAGCCGGCTATCTTTGCAAACGAAGGGTATTGCTCTCCAGGGTTGTTGAATTGAAATCGATCATCCGTATCCTTAGCGCTTATAATCATTAATTTTTCTGCACCAAGCCTAATGGCAGGTGATAGTGGGGTTGCCTGCCTCATTGCCCCGTCTCCAAAATATTCATCTTTAATTCGAACCGCAGGAAAAATTAATGGAAGAGCAACACTTGCCATCAAGTGATCTAAATTGATTAAAGTTTTTTTCCCTTCACGATGGGTTTTTTGCCAGTTATTTGCATTACTATTTGCTTGAAAAAAGGTACAAGACTTTCTAGACCTATAACTTGCCGAGGTTACTGCTAAAGATTCGATACTTGATGACTCAATATTATTTTGAATATCAGGAAATTTAATTGTTTCTCTGAGAAGATCTCTTAGAGGTTGGTTATCAAGTAGAGATGTTGGATTAGGAATTAAAACACCCCCAGAAATAATGGTCAAAAACCAATGAAGACTAGTTTTGAGCATTGTTATTGGATCAGTTTTATAAACTTTATTTGAAGTAAAATTACTCCATACATCAATCAGACTAACTATACTATGATCAAAAATATGTGCCTCTGAGGCTAGAAATGCCCCATTAATTGCTCCAGCAGATGTGCCGCTAAAAATATCAAAAGGAGATTCGGATTTTGTTTTTGATATTTCTAAGAAGGCTTTAAGGACACCAACTTGGTATGCACCTCTCGCACCACCTCCTGGTAAAACCAAACCAACTTTTCTTTTCACTGTTTTCTTTTTCAAAATCTAGGATCTTACTTGTAAGTGTAAGGACCTTGTTATCTAATGTAATACCATTTTAAATGTTTTTGTAATGGAGCACTCTATATGAATAAGAAAAATATTATCTCAATTGCTTCAATTCTATGCTTGTTTTTGATTACTGGCATATCAATTGGAGAAGTCAATACTGGCCAAACTGCTCCAAATTTCAATTTACAAGATCAAAATGGAGAATGGCACACACTTGATAATTACAAGGGGAAATGGGTTGTTTTGTTTTTTTATCCAAAAGATCAAACACCAGGTTGTACAACTGAAGCATGCAATTTCAGAGACAATATTTTTGAATTCGACAAACTCAATGCTCAGATACTCGGCGTAAGTCTAGATGATGTGGAATCTCATCAAGCATTCAGTGAAAAATACAGCCTTCCATACCCTATACTAGCCGACGTAAATAAGGAATGTGCAACAGAATATGGTGTTTTAGGAAAATTCATGATGATGACCATTGCCAAACGCGAATCTTTTCTCATAAATCCGGAAGGATCAATTGTTAAACATTATAAAAAAGTAAACCCAGATACTCATACCAAAGAAGTAATAGGTGATTTAAAGGAATTAACTAGATGAAGTAATACTATTCGATTTGGTTTCTGATCCCACAACGTTGTGCTTATCAAAGTACCGGCCTAAATAGACAGCCAACAAGGCCCACATAGAGGCTATCCCTGCACCAACTAGAGCAATTGCTGCAAGGCTCAGCCCTAAAACTTGAGTTAACCCTGTGAATGCCCAGGCCCAAAAAATATCTCCTGCTCGATAAACAACTACGTCGATGACACTTTTAGCTTTAAAGCGACTTTCTCTATCAACTATTGTGAAGAGCATTTCTCTTGCCGGTTTTGTAATAGAGTATTCGCCAGCCCTTCTAACGATCTGTAAGCCCACAACAACCCAGAGTATTGGTGACACAGCAACAATCAAAAGTCCTAAAATAATAATAATTGGCACTAGTGGGAGCGTAACAGATAGTCCAAATCTAGTTGCTAATCGACTAGTGGCAAACATGGCTGTTACGACTGCTAAAATATTAACAGCCAAATCCATTCCAGCCCAAATTTGAGTACGTAAATCTTGGTTATAATCAACCAAAATATTCTTAAGTTCAAAATAGACAAATGTACTGATGCCAGTGTAGAGGACAATAAATATCCCAATACCCAACAGCAGCCGGTTTAAAGCAAACTTCTTAAATCCTGATAAAATATTTGCCCCCAAAGGTTGATCGTAGCCTTGATTTTTTTCTTGAGTGCCCAAGTCTGAAGCTCTAATTTTCTCTAGAGCTGTGGCAATAAAAACAGGAACTATTAATAAAGAAGCTGAGATAAGTATCAAATTGTATGAGCCTATTTTTGTTGCCAATAATAACGAAATTGTTGGCCCAAAAATTGCTCCTAGACTGCTCCCAGCCGCAATAAAACCAAATAACCTAGTCGCCTGTTGTTTAGAATAGATGTCTGCCATGAAACTCCAAAAAACTGAAATGTTCAACAGACTGAACACGCTAACCCAAACGTAAAATATTTGATTTGTAAGTTTAAATTCTGGAAGTGTGTTGATTAAAATGTAAAGACTGAAAAAGGTTAAGGCAAAAAATGCATAAACACCGGGTACAAGGTATTTAAATTTGATCTTTGAACATGCAAACCCATAAAATGCTACTACCAAAAAACTTATGAAAAAAGTAAAAGTCCATATTGTGCTCAACTCAACATCAGTCCAATCACTTGCTAAACCGTCTCTGATTGATCTGAGAATGTAGTACGAAGCAAGGATTGTAAAAACAAATGCAAATGACAACAGTACCGCGCGTAATTCGTGTGCCTCGATCTTGGCAGTTGTTTTTGCAATACGGTTTAAAAAATTCATTAGTATTTAGTTTTCTACCTTCATTTTATACTTTGTTACAGCTCTTCAAAACTTCAATTGATGGCAAAGTCCCATTTTTAACGAATTCCAAGAAAGCGCCTCCTCCTGTGGAAATATAACTTATTGAATTCGCTATATTGTATTTCTCAACAACTGCAACCGTATCACCTCCTCCGACAATCTTGAAACCTGAATTGTGCTTAATTGCTTTTGCTAGGGACTGAGTGCCATTGCTAAATTGATCAAACTCAAATACACCAATTGGACCATTCCAGATAATGGTTTTAGCTTCATTGATAATATCTTTATAGATTATTGCTGTGTCAGGCCCAATATCCAAAATCACATCGTCGCTTTTTATCTCCTCAATTGATTTTGTTTCTGCAATAGCTTCATTTGAGAACTCCTTTGCTACCATCACATCTATGGGCATGGGTAAATTAACGCCATCCAGATTAAGTATTCTTATTGCCGACTCCACCATCTCAGGCTCTACTAGAGATTTGCCTGTTTCTTTTCCATTAGCCAGAAGGAATGTGTTGGCTATTCCCCCACCAACAATGATGTGATCACAGATCTTAGACAGGGATTCGATTGCACCTAATTTTGAAGAGACTTTAGCACCACCGATAATGGCTACTAAGGGTTTTTCCGGCTCTGATAAAGCCTTGGTTAAATATTCAATCTCTCTAGTCAATAATGGTCCGATACAGGCTTGTTTAGCATATTGCACAGCACCAAAAGTGCTGGCATGCTGGCGGTGCGAAGCACCAAATGCATCCATCACATAAACATCGCAAAGATTGGCTATTTGTTTTGATAAAGACTCGTCGTTAGTTTTCTCTCCCTTTAGGTAGCGTGTGTTTTCACACACAATTAATGCATCAGTAATATCAGGAATCACTTCGATCCAATCGGCAAGGAAACAGACAGGTTTACCCATTAACTCTTCGAGTTTTTTGGCAACCGGCTCCAGACTAAAAGAACCATCCAATTCTTCAGGATTGGGTCTCCCTAGATGCGATAGAAGAATGACTTGGGCGCCTTTCGACAAAGCAATCTCAATGGTTGGCAGTGCAGCGTGAATTCGAGCTTCACTGGTTATAACGCCCTTCTCTATTGGAACATTTAAATCGAGGCGAATCATGGCTCGCAAACCCTGCAGATCCAGATCCTGCATTAGAGGGATTTGCATTTCCATTGATTTAGGCTCTAATCGGCATTAATCAATGCCAAGGTGGTATCCAACATGCGATTAGAAAAACCCCATTCATTGTCATACCAAGAACAGACCTTAACCAAAGTTCCTTCTTGGACTTTAGTCATGGTGGCATCGTAAGTTGATGAGGCAGGATTGTGGTTAAAATCAATCGATACGAGTGGGCCGTCACTGTAATCCAATACACCTTGGAGATCCCCAGAAGAAGCTTGTTTCACAACATTATGTATCTCTTCTACAGTTGTCGCTCTTGAAGCAATAAAGCTCAAATCTACCAAAGAGACATTGATCGTTGGCACCCTCACTGAAAAACCATCCAGTTTGCCCTGTAACTCGGGCAATACGAGTCCAACAGCTGAGGCCGCACCAGTTTTGGTTGGAATCATTGATTGCGTAGCTGAGCGAGCCCGTCTTAAATCCTTGTGCAAGACGTCATTTAGAACTTGATCGTTTGTGTATGCATGAATCGTTGTCATAATCCCGCTTACAACACCAATCTTTTCATGCAAAGGCTTGACCAGCGGTGCTAAACAATTGGTGGTGCAGGAAGCATTGGAAATAATCTGATCATCTTTTGAGAGGGTCTGATGGTTCACACCAAAGACAATCGTGGCATCAACCTCAGAGCCGGCAGGTGCAGAAAGAACTACTTTTTTAGCTCCTGCTGTGAGGTGTTTTCCGGCCAGCTCACGAGTTCTAAAAAAACCTGTGCATTCAAGCACGACATCTACGCCTAAATCACCCCATGGGAGTTTTTCTGGATCCCGTTCTGCAAATACTTTAATCTCTTTGCCATCAATGACCAAAGCATCTCCTTTTGCCTCGACATCAAACGGGAAAATACCGTGCGCTGTATCGTATTTTGTCAGATAGGCATTACTGTCCGCATCGCCCAAATCATTAATTGCTAGAATCTCAAGTTCGTCAGTACGGCCGCTTTCAAAAAGTGCCTTTAAGATGTTTCTTCCTATTCTGCCGTAGCCATTTATTGCAATCTTAACACTCATCAAATACTCCTTAGTTATCTTTCAATCATTGCTATCAATTCCTTGAAAACATTGTCATCTGAAAACCCAAAATGTTCAAACAATTCAGAGGCTGGTGCTGACATCCCAAAGGTCTCCATACCGATGACAATGCCTTTTGCTCGTGTATAACCTTTCCATGCCGAAGCTGTAGAAGCTTCAATTACCATGACTTTATCAATTGCAGATGGGATCACACTCTCCTTATACTTTGCTGATTGATCTTCAAATATCTCCAAACAAGGCATTGATACAACCCGGACGCCTAATCCTTGTTCTGAAGCCATTTTAGCTGCATTCATTGCATATTGTACTTCGGATCCTGTGGCGATTATCAAAGCGTCAAGAGAATTGCTCCCTTCCGGGAATAAGATATACCCACCTTTTTCAATCAAGGGAATGGTTTCAGATGCTCGCTCGAATTGAGGCAAGGATTGGCGAGTCAACACTAGGGCCGAGGGTTTCTGTCTGTTTAGAATCGAGACTTTCCAAGCTATCGCTGTTTCCAGGGTATCGCATGGTCGCCATACATTGATACCGGGGATTAATCTTAAACTTGGCACATGCTCAATAGGTTGATGCGTGGGTCCGTCTTCACCTAACCCTATGGAGTCGTGAGTTAACACATGGATGACACCAAGCCCCATCATTGCAGCCAAGCGAATCGCATTCCGTGAATAGTCGCTAAAGGTTAAAAAAGTACCGCCATAGGGTATCGTTCCACCATGAAGAACCATCCCATTCATAATTGCAGCCATACCAAATTCCCTGACCCCATAAAAAATATAATCTCCATTGGCATCTGTTGCTGTGATCGTCTTCGAGTTCTTATGGTAAGTGCAATTAGAACCGGTTAGGTCAGCCGAACCTCCTATCAGCTCTGGAAAATCATCCGTTAGGGCATTCAAAGTAATCAGTGAAGATTTTCTGGTAGCGACTTTCTCGGCTTCTTTTTGGAGTTCTTCGATTAATGCATTTAATCCTACGAAGCGATCATCGGGGACACTTGCTGCGAATCTTGAGTTAAAACTTTGGGCAAGCTCAGGATACTCCTTAGAGTATTTATCAAAGGCTTTTTTCCAAGCACTCTCTGCTTTCTGGCCTTTTTCCTTTGCGTCCCATGCCTTCTTGATCTCACTAGGAATGTCGAAGGGAGCATAATCCCAGTCCAATTGCTTACGCACATGCTCCAATTCTTCATCCCCTAAAGGCGCTCCATGCGTATCAGCTGTGCCGGATTTATTAGGAGAACCGTATCCAATGACAGTTTTACAAGCCAACATGGATGGCTGTTCAATTGCCGCCTGGGCTTGGATGATTGCTTTGCTTACTGCCTCTGGATTGTGACCGTCAATTCCATCAATTACATGCCATCCATAAGCCTGGAATCTTTTGGCTACATCTTCAGCAAACCACCCTGTAACCTCCCCATCAATGGAGATGCCATTATCATCATAGAAACATATCAGTTTCCCAAGATTAAGTGTGCCCGCGAGTGAGCAGGCCTCATGAGATATGCCCTCCATTAGACACCCGTCCCCTGTGAAAACATAGGTGTAGTGATCCATGATATTGAGATCGATTTGATTGTACTTAGAGGCGAAAATCTTTTCGGTTAATGCCATACCCACAGCATTGGCTATACCTTGACCAAGTGGTCCAGTTGTTGTCTCAATCCCAATGGCTCGATCAAATTCGGGGTGCCCTGCTGTATGAGAACCAAATTGACGAAAGGCCTTTAGATCATTGATTGACAGATCGTAGCCTGAGAGATGCAATAAGGAATAAAGCAGCATGGATCCGTGTCCATTGGATAATAGAAATCGATCTCTATTCAGCCAATTAGGATTATTTGGGTTATGCGTTAGAAAGTCGTTCCACAATACTTCGGCAATATCAGCCATTCCCATTGGCATACCAGGATGTCCCGAATTAGCTCTCTGTACTGCATCAACTGAGAGCATTCTAATGGCATTGGCTAATATTTTCTTTTCTATGACGGTTTCCTAATTGAGAATGTAAACATAACTTCTTCCAAAATATACTCGAGAAACATTTTCTCGCAGAGAATAAATGCTCGCAAGGTATTTTAAATGAAAAAAGTACTTAATTGACTAAATTCTAGATATAATCCGATGATCTTAAAATTATGGGATGATGAAAATGAGTGATAATGCGTATTTAATGACTTCTGAATCTGTAGGAGAGGGTCACCCAGATAAAATGGCTGATCAAATTTCTGATGCAATTCTTGATGCAATTATAGCCAAAGATAAAAACTGCAGAGTTGCAGTTGAAACCTTAGTAAAGACTGGTTTAGTTGTGCTAGCTGGTGAGATCACTACTTCTGAAGAAGTTGATTATGAAGCTATTGCTAGAAAAACAATTGAACGCATTGGCTACAATCACAGTGATTTGGGCTTTGACCATCTCTCATGCAAAGTTATTTCCGCTATTAGTAAACAGTCTCCTGATATAGCTATGGGCGTTGATCGAGAAGATAAAGAAAAACAAGGCGCTGGTGATCAGGGTCTCATGTTTGGCTATGCTGTAAATGAAACCAAAGCATTGATGCCTGCAACAATTCAGATATCTCATGATCTGGTAAAGAGACACTCTGAGGTTAGAAATAATGGGACAATAGAATGGCTAAGACCAGATGCTAAGAGTCAGGTTACAATCAATTTTAAAAATGGGAAACCTGATCATATAGATACAGTTGTGCTATCCACACAACATGATGACAACATCGATATGGAAGAAATCCATCAAAGCGTTCTAGAACATATCATCATGCCAATACTGCCTGATGAATTAGTGTCAAAAGAAACTCATTACCTTATTAACCCAACTGGTAGTTTTGTTATTGGCGGTCCAGTTGGTGATTGCGGTCTTACTGGAAGAAAAATTATTGTTGATACTTATGGTGGTATGGCGCGACATGGAGGTGGTGCTTTTTCAGGCAAAGATCCTTCTAAAGTCGACCGATCTGCTGCCTATGCTGCACGCTATGTAGCGAAAAATATCGTAGCTGCTGATCTTGCTGATCGCTGTGAAATTCAAGTTTCATATGCAATTGGGGTTGCTGAGCCTACCTCTATCAGAATCAAAACATTTGGAACAGAAAAAATCAAAGAAGAGCGGATTATTCAGCTTGTGCATGATAATTTTGACCTGACTCCCTATGGGATTATGGCTATGCTTGATCTTCTCCAACCCATTTATGAAAAAACTGCTGCCTACGGTCACTTCGGAAGGGAAAATGAAGGCTTCCCATGGGAAAAAACTGATAAAGCAGCAGATTTAAAAGAGCAATCCGGTTTATAATTAATAATAAATCAATATTTCAAAATACATTAGGTGAAACATGACAGAGACAGCAAAACAATCAGAAATTAAAAGTATAAACGATTATAAAGTCGCAGATATCAGCCTAGGTGAATGGGGTGAAAAAGAGATCAAGATAGCTGAGACAGAGATGCCTGGTTTGATGAGCCTCAGAGAAGAATTTGGATCAAAAAAACCTCTTAAAGGAGCCAAAATTGCTGGCTGTCTTCATATGACAATACAAACTGCGGTTCTAATTGAAACATTAATTACATTGGGTGCAGAGATAAGGTGGTCTTCCTGCAATATTTTTTCAACCCAAGATCATGCTGCTGCTGCTATAGCTAAAAAAGGCATACCCGTTTTTGCCTGGAAAGGTGAAACTGAAGAAGAATATTGGTGGTGTGTTGAACAAACTATTAAGGGACCAGATGGTTGGGCTCCAAATATGATTCTTGATGATGGCGGTGACCTAACTATGGTAATGCATGAAAAATATCCTGAACTTTTAAAAAATGTCAAAGGGATCTCTGAAGAAACAACAACAGGTGTACTAAGACTTTATGAAATGGAAGAAAATTCAACTCTTTTGTGCCCTGCAATCAATGTGAATGATTCTGTAACAAAATCTAAGTTTGATAATCTATACGGTTGCAGAGAATCCCTAGTTGATGGAATTAAAAGAGCAACAGACGTAATGATCGCTGGCAAGGTTGCCGTAGTCTGTGGTTATGGGGATGTTGGTAAGGGTTGTGCGCAAAGCCTCAGCTCACTTGGCGCGACTGTTTGGGTAACAGAGATTGATCCAATTTGTGCTCTGCAAGCGGCCATGGAAGGCTATCGTGTCGTAACCATGGAGGATGCTTGCTCACAGGCAGATATTTTTGTATCGGCAACTGGAAATTATCATGTTATTAACCTGTCACATATGGAACAAATGAAAGATCAATCCATTATTTGTAATATTGGCCATTTTGATAATGAAATTGATGTTGAGTCTTTGGAAAAATATGAATGGGTCAATATCAAACCACAAGTGGATCACATAGTTTTTCCGGATGGTAAAAAGATTATTCTTCTAGCAGAAGGTAGATTGGTCAACTTAGGCTGCGCCACAGGACATCCAAGTTTTGTGATGTCAAATTCATTTACAAATCAAACACTTGCACAGATCGAATTATGGCAAAATCCGAAAAAATATGAAAATAAAGTTTATGTTTTACCAAAATTACTTGATGAAAAAGTTGCCCGACTGCATTTGGACAAAGTTGGAGCAAAACTAACCCAGCTAACCAAAAAACAGGCTGAATATATCAGAGTATCGGAAAAAGGACCATATAAAACGGACTACTATCGTTATTGATTTGTAACTTATTTTTCCCAAGTCTCTTTGATCTCCTTAATACAAATCACTGATCCACATTTAACGGAGAACAAAAAAACTAACGTCAAAGGATGGTCAACTCACGAGTCCTTTGAAAGAATAGTTGCTTGTATCGAAAAGAACGAAAGTCCAGATTTCATAGTTGTAACTGGCGATATATCTAATGACGGCACTAAGAAAAGTTACATTGCATATCAGAAAGGAATAGGACGTTTTAAAAAACCGGTTTATACCATTCTAGGTAATCACGATAATCATAAGAACTTTCAGACTGTTTTTGGAACAAAATTTCAACCAGTTGAAAAAATAACCTTGTCAGAAACATGGCTGATGATTGCTATTGATAGCACTTCAAAAAATAAAGAATCTGGCTACATAACAAAACAACAAATGCATTCACTCAGAAAATTGATTAAAAATTATAAAGATAAAAATATAGTTATTTTCCTTCATCATCAACCCATCAAAATGGGTTTCTGGATCGATAAAGTGGGATTAGAAAATTCGGATCACTTTACGGCTTCAATTGCCAATCAATCCAATATAAAGGCAGTTGTCTGGGGTCATGTTCACCATGAATCAGAGAATTCGTTGAGATCAATCAAGATGTTATCAACACCATCAACATGCTATCAATTTTGTGGAAATGCTCAGAAACCCGATACAAATAAGCCAGGCTATAGAAAAATTAATTTACTTAAGTCTGGTAAAATTGAAACCCAAGTAGTTCGTATTGATTAAGTTGTTTTCATTATTGGGACTTTTCTCTTATCAACTTTATTAGAGGTTCTAAGAAATTCAGTCTTAAAATGGGATCATCAAATTCCAGACATTTCTGTTTATCTTCAATTTTGAGAGGTAATATTTCGGCAAATCGAAAGCTTACCCAGGAAGCACTTTCAAAAAAATTGTCTCTCTCATGGTAGAGATCAACATCTTCCAATATGGCTTCCAGTAAGTTGACCATATTGTCAAAATTTGATGGTGCTTTAAAATCTTCTTCCTTTTCTAGAATTCTTATCTCTCCAATATTTAGCCCATCTTCCTGTTTAGTCATTGACAGTAATTCAAATTTATTGGTACCAAGTGTGGTGATACCCAATAATCCATCATCACCCTGATTCCAATCTATAATTGTCGCCAAAGTACCTGTAGCATAGGTTTCAAGCATTCCCGGTTGTGGTACTTTTCTGCTCAATACAATTCCGAACTCTATATTTGAACGCATGCAATGGCTAACCATATCTAAATATCTTGGTTCAAAAATTCTCAGGGGAAGCTTAGAGCCTGGAAATAGAATGGTTCGCAGCGGGAAGATTGGCACACCTTGATCTGACATCCTGCTTTACCCTAACCTAATGGACCTTTGGTTATAATATTTCTTATTCCGACTGAATTTTTATTGGTCATAATTACAACAGTGTCTTCATACTTTAACTTAGTCCATATTTGATTAGATAAATCATTCAGATTTTTCACAATGCCAATATTTTTGATACCGAGAAACTCTTTCTCTATATCCCATTCAGCATCGCCAGAATCCAAAATCCAGACGTATTCTGCATCATAAAACGATTCTTTTAGATTAGACTTCAAACTACCTTTCCTCATTGTATTAGAAGCCAATTCAATAACTGCATAAAGTTGGGATGCAGGGGATCTAGACTTCATTGCTGCCAAAGATGCTTTGATGGCTGTTGGGTGATGAGCGAAATCATCAAATAAATGGATGTTTGAAAATTCTCCCACATATTCCAATCTTCTTTTTACACCTATGAAATTTTGTGCACTTGCCATTATTTCCTTAGGATTCAGTCCCAAACTTGCAAGAGCAGCGACAGCTGCAGTTATGTTCTTCATATTGTGTTTACCAAAAAGTTTGGAGTCTATTGGTCCTAGCTTCTTGCCTTTTAAACATAAGTTATATTGGCCATTATCATCAAGAGTACAGGTCCACTTTTGATCTTTAACAGCCTCAGAACTGAAGTAATCGATTTCAGACCATGCCCCTAATGCAAATAGTTGTTGAATATTTATATCATCCCCATTAGCAATAATTGTTGATTGCGGAGAAAGAGTTCTCAGCAGTTGATGAAATTGCCAAATAATTTGGTCAACATCGTTGAATATATCTACATGATCAAATTCAATATTGTTAATCACTAGAACATGTGGTTTGTAATGAATAAATTTGGATCGTTTATCAAAGAATGCTGTATCGTATTCATCAGCTTCAACAATGAAGAAAGGATCAGTTCCAATGTTTGATGAATGGTCAAAACCAGTCGGTATTCCACCAATTAAATACCCAGGGTCCTTCCCTAGGTCCTTCAGAATAAAAG
>CAZWGB010000003.1:36423-45426 GCA_964633465.1 uncultured Woeseiaceae bacterium
ATACCTAAAATATGTATATGCATATGCTGCTTGAATTCAACTAATTGAGCTTGATATAAAAAAATTTATGAGTACATAGACTAAAGTCAACCCCAGACCAACGCTTGGTGTTTTCGATATTGCCCTAGAGAATATATGCGCCATAACCAACACTGACCAGATGGTTACAATGAATACAATTAAAGTAATCCATGCTGGAATTTGCAGTTCATCTAAAGAACTCAATTCTCTTAAATATGGTGCATAAGCAAACAGAAAAGGACCAATAATTAAATTGAATAATCCACCTGTACCAAATAGTGCAATTAAACTTTGTTTAAATCGATCCAATGTCCCTGATAGTTGCACAATAATTCTTAACCAAACTGACAGCAACACAACATCGAGAAATAACAATTGCAAAACTTCACCCAATGACTCATACAACCTAATACCCACTGGGATTTGGGAAAGAAGAAAAAAAACAAACGTTGTCACCAATAAAAAATTTGAACCAGGGAGTTCCTCAGGACTGGATTTCCTGAGCATGATTCTCCAAAAGACAGATAATAATTTAATCATAGGTCACCGATTTTATTATAATTCTCCAAACAAAAAATATTTATGCATAATACTCAAAAATTACCAAATATTTTAGAAACCCAAGATTCAATCAATAATTTTGTTTCTGTACTTTCATCGATGCATACCATTGGCTTGGATACTGAATTTGTCAGAATACGTACTTATTACCCCAAACTCAGCTTAATACAAATTGCGTATAATTCAGGCGCAGGGTGTATTGATTGCCTACAAAGCAATGATTTAAATCAAGTTTGGCAACTAATTTTTAATCCTAAAAAACTTAAAATCTTTCACTCGGCTAGACAAGATTTAGAAATCTTCTTTCTTATCAAGAACCGAATACCAGAAAATATATTTGACACTCAAATCGGTGCAGCCTTACTTGGATACCCACCTCAAGTAGGCATTAAACGACTCCTAAAAGATGAACTTAATATTGAAATAAGTAAAACAGAAACCAGAAGTGATTGGAATAAAAGGCCTCTTGATTTAAAACAGATTGAATACGCACTGGAAGATGTAAATCATCTTTTAAATTTGCACAATGTTTTAGAAAAAAAACTCAAAGCAAGGAAACGTTACTCATGGGCCTTCGAGGATTCATCAAGGATTTTGAAAGACCCAAAAGAGCTTTTTAATCCTAGCAGTGCGTGGAAAAGAATTTCAGGAATTAAAAATCTCAAAAATAAAAATCAACACTTAGCTGCAACACTGGCAACTTGGAGAGAGCAAACTGCGATGCAAATGGATCTACCTAAACAATGGATACTGAGTGACCAATCTTTGATAGAAACAGCAAAAAAAGAGCCAGCTTCTTTAGCCCAACTTGAAAATATTGGGATTATGAATAGATATTTGCAAAAACCAGAACTCCAGGAAATAGTAAAGTTGGTAAAACCATATAAAGAAAAAACAAAAGAGATGGGGAAATTAAAAGCGAAATTTAAAAAGAATCATAAAATTCGTTTTGATACCAATTTACTGGAAAAACTCAGTCAAGTAGTCGCTGAAAAAGCCAATGAATTAAAAATTTTTCCAGAAGTACTGGCTAGTAAAAAAGACTTGCTCTCGATGGTGCAAGAAAAAAGCAACACAAAACTATTAACTGGTTGGCGAAAAAAAATCATAGGACCTGAATTAAAAGAATTTTTGAACAATCTCTAATCCGTTATGTTTGTTGACTTCAGAACGTGTTTGTATACCTGATCAATATCGCCATTGCCATCAGCAATGATTAAGAGTCCCTTGGATTTATAATACTCCAATAAGGGTTCCGTCTGCTCCCTATAAACATTGATTCTATTGGTAATTGATTCGATATGATCATCGCTTCTTTGTATTAGTTCACCGCCTGCATTCAGGCACTCGTCAATCTCAGATTGATCGGAATAATAAATATTGAGAACCTTTCCCGTAAGCGAACACATGCGTCTGCCAGACAATCTTTTGACCAAGGTATCAGAATCAACATCAATCAAGACAGCATGATTCAATGGTTGGTTAATTGTTATGAGAAGTTCATCTAGCGATTCTGCTTGGGCAATATTTCTTGGGTACCCATCTAGGATAAACCCCGAATGGCTGAAAGGACTATCAAGCGACACTCTTATCAAGTCAAGCACAATCTCATCAGAAACCAAGTCACCTGCAGCCATGATTGCTTTTGCTTGTTTCCCTATTTCTGTACCATCAGCAATTGCTTGCCTTAACAAGTTACCGGTTGAAATTTGGGGAAAACCAAAATCATCCATTAATTTTTTTGCTTGAGTGCCTTTGCCTGAGCCAGGCGCTCCTAATAAAATAATTCTCATATGATCACGGCATCAATTCTTGTTGGCAATATTGTATTAATAGAATTAATCTATCGCTATCATATATAAACGTCAAAGATATGAAAAAGAAAATGGCCACTAAAAATGCTTTCTATGCTCAATCTGGAGGGGTGACTGCAGTCATCAATGCCAGTGCTTGCGGTGCCATTGAAACTGCTAAAAAACACAAAACAAAAATTGCAAAAGTTTATGCTGGGAAAAATGGAATTCTTGGGGCATTGAATGAAAATCTGATTGACACGAGTCTTGAAAGTGACAAAGAAATAGCTGCACTGCTGTATACACCTGGAGGAGCATTTGGATCCGCTCGATACAAGCTCAAGGGATTTGAGGAAAACCGAAGAGAATATCAGAGACTGATTGAAGTCTTTAAAGCTCATAATATCGGTTATTTTTTTTACAACGGAGGCGGTGATTCTATGGATACGGCGCTGAAAGTCTCTCAAATAGGTGAAAAAATGAATTTTCCAATAACTTCAATTGGTATTCCGAAAACGGTTGACAACGACATACCTGTAACCGATACATGTCCTGGTTTTGGCTCCGTGGCAAAATACATTGCTGTTTCAACTCAAGAAGCAAGTCTGGATGTTCTTTCAATGGCAGAAACATCTACAAAAGTATTTATTCTTGAAGTCATGGGCAGACACGCAGGATGGATTGCCTCAGCCTCTGGGCTGATTGCTAAAAAACGCACTGACCCGCCACATATGATTTTATTTCCTGAAATCCCATTTGACCGAAAAGATTTTTTATCTCATGTTGAGAAACATGTTCAGCAGAGAGGCTATTGTGTCATTGTTGCCAGTGAGGGTGCGAGATATAAAAACGGTAAATTTCTGGCAGATGCGGGAACCAAGGACTCATTTGGACATAAACAATTGGGTGGGGTCGCCCCGGCATTGGCACAGATCATTAATAATGAACTAGGATACAAATTTCACTATGCAATTGCAGATTACCTTCAAAGATCAGCCAGACATTTGGCATCTCAGACAGACCTTGACCAAGCATATGCTGTAGGAGAGGCAGCAGTGGATATGGCTGTTAAGGGCAAGAAATCCCTGATGGTTACAATCCAGAGACTTTCAGACGATCCCTATAGATGGAGTATCGGCTCAGTAGATTTATCTAAGGTTGCGAACAATGAAAAAATGATGCCTAAATCGTTTATCAACAAAAGTGGTTACAGCATTACCAGCTCCTGCAGGAAATATTTAGCGCCCTTAATCAAGGGAGAAGCTTATCCAAATTATGAAAATGGATTGCCTCGTTTTGCAACATTAAAAAATAAACTCGTTCCTAAAAGGTTAAAAACAAAATTTATGGTATGATTCGCCAGATTTTTTGAAAAACAGACACTCACAAAACATAAAAAACTCAAAAAAACTGATAGGTAACTTTAGAAAAGGATTAAAAAATGAATGAAGGTCAAGCATTGTGGATAGCTCTAAACGCATCGGTGGTTGCAATAATTTGTGGAATTATATTCTCATTGGGAATTCTTAAGCAGTCTGATGGCAATGAAAAAATGAGAGAGATTGCGGGGGCAATTCAAGAAGGTGCAAAAGCATACCTGAATAGACAATATTTGACGATTGGTATTGTTGGTATTGTCATTTTCCTACTTTTAGGCTTCAGTGGCATTGGTTGGCTCAGTGCTATTGGTTTTCTGATTGGGTCAGTCTTATCTGGTCTGGCTGGATATGTTGGTATGAATATTTCTGTTAAAGCCAATGTAAGAACAGCACAGGCAGCTTACTCTGGAATGAATGCTGCATTAGCAATCGCATTCAGAGGTGGTGCTGTAACTGGTTTGTTGGTTGTTGGCTTGGGTTTATTAGGAATTAGTGCCTATTACTTAATACTTAGATCTATCTTAGACATTAGCCCTGAGGATAGCTTGCATGCATTGATCGGCTTGGCTTTTGGCGGTTCTCTGATTTCTATTTTTGCTCGATTGGGTGGTGGTATTTTCACAAAAGGCGCTGATGTTGGAGCTGATTTAGTGGGTAAAATTGAAGCGGGGATTCCAGAAGATGATCCCAGAAATGCGGCAGTGATTGCAGATAATGTTGGGGATAATGTTGGTGACTGCGCGGGGATGGCAGCTGATCTGTTCGAAACCTATGCCGTTACCATTATTGCAACCATGCTATTGGGTAGTTTGCTTTTCTCTGGAACTGAAAATGCCAATAATGCCATTTTGTACCCATTAGTTCTTGGAGCAGTATCCATTATTGCTTCTGTCATAGGAATGCTTTTTGTTAAAGCAAAAGAAGGCGGGAGTGTGATGGGCGCTCTTTATAAAGGAGTGATTGTCTCAGGAATAATTGCAGCTGCAGCGTTTTATCCCGTAACTGTGTTGTATATGAATATGTCAATAGAATTATGGTATGCGTCACTGATAGGACTAGCTTTAACTGCCTTTATGGTAGTTGTAACTGAATACTATACTTCCACAGAGTACAGCCCTGTAAAGAAAATTGCGGATGCATCAACTACAGGACATGCAACCAATATTATTGCCGGCTTAGGTGTTTCCATGAAAGCTACGGCATTACCAGTAATTGCTGTGTGTTTGAGTATTTGGGGTGCCTATATGTTTGCTGGATTGTACGGGATTGCTATAGCGGCAACGAGCATGCTTTCTTTGACTGGTATGATTGTGGCTTTGGATGCATTTGGTCCAATTACAGATAATGCTGGGGGTATAGCTGAAATGGCAGAATTACCAGCTGAAATTAGGGCAATTACGGATCCATTAGATGCGGTAGGCAACACAACCAAAGCAGTGACAAAGGGCTATGCTATTGGTTCTGCTGGACTGGCTGCGCTCGTTCTTTTTGCTGACTTTACAAGTAATCTGGAAGCAGAAGGAAAACTGGTTAGCTTCAGTTTAGATGATCCCGCAGTAATTATCGGACTATTCATTGGAGGAATGGTGCCTTACTTATTTGCATCTATGGCAATGGAAGCTGTTGGCAGAGCTGCAGGTTCAGTAGTAACTGAAGTTAGGCGTCAATTCAAAGAGATTCCTGGAATCATGGATGGCAGCAGTAAACCTGATTACTCGAAAGCAGTGGATCTTTTAACAAAATCTGCTATTAAAGAAATGATTCTTCCCTCATTACTGCCGGTTGTCGTTCCTATAGCTCTGGCATTAATAATGAATGCTATGATGCCTGAAGACGGAGGAATAAGAGCACTTGGAGGATTATTGATTGGAACAATAGTCACGGGTATTTTTGTTGCCATTTCTATGACCACTGGTGGCGGAGCTTGGGATAATGCAAAAAAATATATTGAAGATGGAAATTGTGGCGGCAAAGGCTCTGAAGCCCATAATGCCTCGATCACTGGTGATACGGTTGGAGATCCCTATAAAGACACTGCCGGTCCTGCGATCAATCCCTTGATTAAAATTATAAATATTGTTGCTTTGTTGATGATTGCAATTCTTTAAGTTCACTGTTTATTCATGATTTATGGCTGATTTCCAAGTTACAATTCGTTACATCAATTAACTTGTAAGAGATACTTGGAATATATAGTCTATGCCGTCTACACAAGCCAATCATTAAAAGGTTTCTGATTTTGCTTTAAATCGAAGAATGTTTTTTAGAAGTTATGGAAAATAAATTAATTAAATTAGCAAGTGTAGTAGCTGTTCTCTTAATACCCTTTGTAACAAACGGAGCATCTCTGATTGATATTTATGAAGATGCTTTAATTAATGATCCCCGATTGAAAGAGGCGTATGCGAACAAGCAGGCAATTGTTGAATCCAAGCCTCAAGCCTTAAGTTTACTACTGCCAAAGTTAACTGCCAGTAGTACCTTTTCTGATTCAGATACAGATGGCAATAGCACTTTTCAGAGAAGAATTTTTGACCCCGTTACTGGCGATTTACTTGCAGTTACCACAGACAATACTCAATTCGTTCAGGAAACAGACAGTTTCCAATGGGAGGTTACTTTACAACAATCGATTATTGATGCGAGCGCCTGGATGAACCTTAAAAAAGCCAACAAAATTGTTGCCCAGGCAGAGGTTGATTACTTATCAGCAGAACAAGATTTGATGGTAAGAGTCTGCAATGCATATTTTGACGTCCTTGCCGCTCAAGACACACTAGAATCCGAACAGGCTGCCAGAGCTGCGATAGAAAAGCAGCTTGATCAATCTAGGAAAAGATACGAAGTTGGCATTATAGCCATCACAGATATCCAAGAAGCTCAGGCAGCATTTGACCAATCAATTGCAAGCGAGATTACAGCAAAAAGAAATCTTGCGACTTCCAAGGAGCTACTCAGAGAAATAACTGACAGCTATCCAGAAGAACTGCAAAAGCCTGGTGCAACTATGCCCCTAATCATGCCCAATCCACAAAGTGAGAGTGAGTGGGTCAATACCGCTCTGGCACAAAATTTAAATCTACTTTCTGCACAAGTCGGGACAGAAATTGGAAGAAATGAAGTAAACATCCAAAAATCTGGACATTACCCCACACTTGGACTTCAAGCATCGAAAAGGGATACTGATAACAATAGCTTGCGCTCGGACAGTGGGAGTCCTTTTTCACCTGCAGATACTGAAAATATTAGTGAAGGGATTGGACTGCAATTAAATATCCCTATATACAGTGGTGGCCAAACTTCATCCAGGGTCAGGCAAGCAGTTGCCCAGCATAGATCAGCAAAAGAAAAATTAGAAAGGATTGCAAGAGAGACAACCAGAAAAGCTAGGGACGCTTACCTAGGTATAATTTCTGGTATTGCCACAGTTAAAGCTTTAGAACAATCAGTAAAATCATCTACCACTGCGCTGCAAGCAACCGAGGCTGGCTACGAAGTAGGAACTAGAACGACTGTTGATGTATTGGAAGCGAGAAGAAGACTCTATTCGGCACAAACAAATTTAGCGATTAGTAAATACGACTATTTGAAGAATATTATTCGTCTGAAACAAGCAGCTGGAACCCTCTCTAAAGAAGATTTAATACAGATTAATAATTGGCTCTTTTAAGGAGGAGTCGAATTGGACCTGCTGTAAAAGATTTTTCCTGCCTCAACAGGCAGAGAACGGTAGCAACTTATATTATTAATTAAGAGACCCCAGTTATGCCCTCATTAGATATTAAGTCTGAAATAGATTCTCATGAACTCCTAAATGGGATAGGCCAAGCCAATAGAATTGTTAATAATAGGTTCGATTTTAAAGGGAAAGAAGCAAATTTCACTTTAGAAAATGAAGTTATAACTTTATCTTCCCAAGAAGAGTTCCAAATTCAACAGATGATGCCGATTCTGAGAGAGTCCTTGATTAAAAGAAACATAGATCTAAAGAGTTTAAATCCTCAAAAAATAGAGGTCTCAAATGCTTCCGCTTCACAGAAAATATTATTAAGACAAGGGATAGATAGAGACATAGCAAAGAAGATCACCCAATTGGTTAAGGGATCAAAGCTAAAGATTCAAGCTCAAGTTCAAGGAGACATAGTAAGGGTTTCTGGTAAAAAGAGAGATGATCTGCAAACTATTATTGCCAAAATTAAAGCAGAGAAAATTGAAATACCTTTGCAATTTGTAAATTTTAGAGATTAGCAATAAAGACTTTTACAACTTCCAATCATTCTAGCCTAAGTAAATTTCAAGAAATTACACTGTTTTTTTCAGCCGAATCCTCAGCAACAACTTAATCTTCATCAGCCTCTTCTTCAATTGGATCAAGATGCTCCAAGGCTTCTTTTTTCTCTGCAACCACCCCCATCTCTTCTATCTTGCGAAAAGCAGGTGTCAGTCTGCTGTTCCAGGATCTGGTGCCTTCGTTAAAGGCTTTGCTGGCTTTATTTAGATTCGTGCCTATTTTTGCAAAGATGCCCTGGAATTTGATTAATCTTTTGTGTATCTCAATTGCCTGCTTCTGAATGATTTCGGCATTTTCATACAATTTCTTTTGCTGCCAGGTCAACATAATGTTTTTCAAAATTGGATAAACGGCCTCGGGTGGACATATGGTCACTTTATTCTTCCAGGCCTGTTGTACCAGATCAGGAATCTGTTCACATGCAGACAAATAAATTGCAATGTTGGGAACAAACATAATCACATTATCCGGTGTTCTTCTATCTATGGCCTGAGTGTAATCTTTTTTACCCAATGCTTTGGCATGCCCTAAGACATTTCGGGCATGTTCTTTGAGTTTGGCTTTTTTTTGCTCCTCATCTTCAGTTTCAATCGCTTCCCGATAGAGTTTCATCGGTGCCTTGCAGTCAATCACTATGACTCCATCATCCGGCGTATAGACATAAAAATCAGGCCTCAACCTGCCTTGCTCTGTAGACTCAGTTTGCTGAGTATCAAAATTGACACCCTTGATAAGCCCAGCAGTTTCCAGCATCACCTCCAAAGCCTCTTCTGCCAATGCCCCCTGCTCTCCAGGATTGGATAACGCCTCCGCCCATTGAATATGGGATTTGGATAAATCCTTTACTTCTTTGGTAATGGAGGTTGTGTTCGTGGTCCAGGCAGTATTGGCGGCATTGATCGATTTTTCGATCTCCTTTAGTTGTTTTGATATGTCGTCCTCGTACTCGCCCTGTTTG
>CAZWGB010000004.1:0-44344 GCA_964633465.1 uncultured Woeseiaceae bacterium
GGTTGCGGTCGAAGTTGTGGTTGTGGTTACCGTATCCGTAGTCTCTACGTCTTCGCTAGTAGCTACTGCAACGGCTTCGGCAGCCAGAGTATTTTCACCCGTTGTGCTTGTTGAGGTCGAGGTTGTGGTTGTAGGTGTTACTGTTACTACGTCTTCAAACTCCGCTACCGCAACTGCTTCCCTGGTGTCTTCGCCCGTTGTACTTGTTACCGTGATTGTGGTTGTAGCTGCCACAGGTGAAGGTGTAGGTGCAGGTGTTGGCGTCGGTGTTGGCGTCGGCGTCGGTGTTGGCGTCGGTGTTGGCGTTGGCGTAGGCGTAGGCGTAGGTGTAGGTGTAGGTGTAGGCGTAGGCGTCGGCGTTGGTGTAGGTGTAGGTGTAGGCGTCGGCGTAGGTGTAGGTGTAGGTGTAGGTGTAGGTGTAGGTGTAGGCGTCGGTGTAGGTGTAGGTGTAGGCGTCGGTGTTGGTGTAGGTGTCGGTGTAGGCGCAGGTGTTGCCGGAACTTCAGGTGTATCACTTCCGCCACCGAATAATGCAAGAACTGCCCCTGCTATGGCAGCCCATACTCCTGCTCCCAGTCCTTCTCCCTCTGCAGCAGCGGCTTCTTCTTCTGCTTCGGCAGCGGCTGCTTCGGCAGCAGCAGCTGCAGCAGCTGCAGCAGCCTCAGATTCTGCAGCAGCGGCTAATGCTTCGGCAGTTTCCTCCTCTATCGCATCTTGCTGCGACAGAGCTGGATAGCCGCTGAAAATAAATACTGTGATGATTAAGTATGTAAAAAATCTTTTAATCGTCGATCTCCCGTAAGAAAAAGTCATCTTTCTTTGATTGTTTGACCATTCTAACTACTTAGTTTGATGAGTGCAAAACAATAATTAACTGATAATACCTAAATCTTAGGAATAATTACAAGTAATTAATTCTATTAATTTATCAGTTCTTTACCAAGTTTAGAGGCTAGTTTTTTTTTATATCTTAACAATCTTTTGATAAAGTCTATCATTCACAATTTAAATTAATGACTATTAAGGTGTACACATGAAGTCAATCATTTCTCTTGCTCTGCTTATTGGGTCTTTAGGCTATGCTCAATTTGCACTCTCAGACTGCAACTATCCAAAAATGAATGTGGATATCCCAAATGGTGCTAAAGCAACGATGGAAGACATGGTTGCTGCTCAAACCAGCTTTAAAGCATATAATTCAGACATGGATGCCTATTTAGATTGCCTTGACAATGAATTATCTAAAATTTCTCAGGATCTTGAAGGTTACGCTGATATAAAGAGTCTTAGTGATGCCAAATACAACGCAGCCGTAGATCAATTGCAAGAAGCTGCAGAAGAATGGAATGAAGCTGTTCGAAGCTACAAAGCTCAATAAACGAATCTAAACACCCCGTTCTATCCTGATATAGCGCTCAATGTCTATCAAAACCATTACTATTACCGGAGCTGCCGGTCAAATTGGCTACCAACTGGCCTTTAGAATCGCCTCTGGGCAGTTATTGGGTCAAAGAGAAAAAATCAATTTAAAGTTATTGGAAATCCCTGTCGCATTGGATGCCTTAAGCGGAGTGGCAATGGAACTAGATGATTGCGCTTTTCCTTGTCTTGAGACAGTTACTGTGACAGATAATGCCTCAGTTGCTTTCCAAGATTGCGATTATGCTTTCTTGGTTGGGGCAAAACCAAGAGGTCCAGGGATGGAACGGAGTGATTTATTAATCGAAAATGCAGGGATTTTTTCAATTCAGGGAAAAGCAATCAATGCCTGCGCAAACAGGAATGTTAAGGTCTTGGTTATTGGCAATCCTGCAAATACAAACGCCTTAATCACTATGTCTAATGCACTGGATATCGATCCAAAATCTTTCAGTGCAATGATGCGACTTGATCACAATCGCGCTTTAGCACAACTGGCAGCAAAAACTGATTCACATGTCACAAGCATCAAAAAATTAACTGTCTGGGGTAACCATTCCACGACGCAATACCCTGACATTCATCATGCAACAGTCAAAGATCAACGGGCCATTGGCTTGGTGAGCCTTGATTGGATGGAAAACACCTTCATGCCCAATGTACAACAACGAGGAGCTAAAATAATCCAGGCGAGAGGATTATCAAGCGCTGCATCTGCCGCGTCTGCAGCAATAGATCATGTTAGAGACTGGACTTTTGGGTCTGTGGATAACGATTGGATCAGTATGGCTATTCCTAGTGATGGAAGTTATGGCATAAGCGAGGGGATTATATACTCCTTCCCAGTTGTATGTACTGAAGGAAATTATGAAATTGTCCAAGGACTTGAAATGAATGAACTCAGTGAGAGTTGCCTTAAGGCAAGTGAGGCAGAACTGCTTGCGGAGAGGAAGGCAGTAGAGCATTTACTTTGAGATTCATTCGTTAAAATCTTATTAAAGTTATATATGGGCACACGTAAAACAAATGTATAAGGATATAATGTTGTAATGGGCTTAATAGGTTTTATATTTTGGACTCTTGTTTTTTTCACAACTCTAGTTGTGTTGTGCTATAGAGCTGTGGAGCTGAGAACCGCGACTATTGCAATTGGCATAGTACTTCTCATTTTTACCATCTTTGGAGACCCCGGAAATATTTTCTTAGCCATCTACTGGGTGATGTTTGCACTGTTAGTCAGTTTCAATATTCCTGAAATAAGACGCAATTATGTAAGTTCACAGATTCTAAAGTTTTATAAATCTGTACTGCCTTCAATCTCACAAACTGAAAAAGAAGCAATAGATGCCGGTGGTATTTGGTGGGATGGAGAAATTTTCAGCGGCAACCCCAATTGGGATGTTTTAACAAATAACCCAAAACCCACATTAACTAAAGAAGAACAAGCATTCCTTGATGGTCCAGTGGAAGAAGTATGCCAGATGACTGACAATTGGGCAGTTAACCATAAATACTATGACTTACCTGCAGAGGTCTGGGACTTTCTCAAGACCAAAGGGTTTTTCTCCATGATTATTCCAAAAAAATATGGTGGCTTGGAATTTTCACCATTGGCTGTAGCCACAGTAATGAGCAAGATAACCACTCGAAGCGGTGTACTAAATTCCACTGTGGGTGTTCCTAATTCATTAGGGCCAGCAGAGCTATTACTCCATTATGGAACACCTGAACAAAGGAATGAATTGTTGCCAAAACTAGCAAGTGGTGAAGAAATTCCTTGTTTTGCACTCACAGGCCCCAGAGCAGGATCTGATGCCGCTGCCATGCCTGATACAGGAATTGTATGTAAAGGGAAATTTGAAGGTAAAGAGATTATTGGTATGAAACTCAATTTTAGTAAACGCTATATCACGCTTGCCCCAGTCGCAACATTGGTTGGTTTGGCATTTAAACTCTATGATCCTGATCATCTGATCGGTGAGCATAGTGATTACGGTATTACTTGTGCCCTCATTCCATCAAAGACCAAAGGTCTAGAAATAGGACGAAGACATTTACCCCTGGGTATTCCATTTATGAATGGAACCATTATTGGCACTGATATTTTTGTCCCCCTAGATTATATAATTGGTGGCACTGAACAGGCAGGAAAAGGGTGGAGAATGCTGGTTGAATGTTTGTCGGCGGGGCGAGCCATTTCACTCCCATCAGGCGCTATGGGTGGCGCTAAAGCAGCAACGTGTGGCACCGGTGCTTATGCAAGAATCAGGGAGCAATTTAATATCCCTATAGCAGAATTTGAAGGTATTGCAGAACCTTTAGGTAGAATTGCAGGTCACACATATATCATCACGGCTGCTGTGAATACAACTGCTATGGCTATTGGCACAGGCGAAAAACCAGCAGTCATCTCTGCCATTATGAAATACCACACAACTGAGATGACTCGAAAAATTGTTCTCGATGCCATGGACATTCATGGTGGTAAAGCAGTGATGCGAGGACCAAAAAATTATATGGCTTCTGGTTACGAAGCGGGCCCTATTGGCATCACCGTTGAAGGAGCAAATATTTTGACCCGTAGTTTGATTATTTTTGGCCAGGGTGCTTTTCGCTGCCACCCTTATGTCCTTAAAGAAATTGAAGCAGTGGAGCAAGAGGATATTGATGAATCCTTGGAGCAGTTTGATCGACATTTCTTCAACCACGTTGCTTACACCTTTTCCAATGTTGCACGATCCTTAGTTTTAGGAATCTCAAAGAGATTTGGCAATTCCCCAGTTGCTGGTGAAACAGAAAATTATTACAAACAAATTAATCGTTTGAGTGCTGCATTTGCATTGTTAACTGATGTCTCAATGCTCATACTGGGTGGCAGCCTTAAACGAAAAGAAACACTATCTGCAAGACTTGGTGATGTTTTAAGTTCACTCTACCTTGCTAGCACCACTTTAAAATATTATGAAGATCAAGGAGACAAAGAAACGGACCTGCCATTGGTACATTGGGCATGCAAGACCCTAATTTTTGAAACACAAAACAGAATTCATGAAATTTTACTCAATTTCCCCAATCGTTTTATCGCTGGGATTCTACGGTTTTTTATTTTCCCAAGAGGAAGAAATATCTCTGGGCCATCGATCAAAAACACATTGGAAATTGGAGATCTCATTTCAAGAAAAACCAAGACAAGAGAAAAATTATGTCAAGGCGTTTATTTAAAAGATGAACCCACCAACCATTTAGCAACGATGGAGCGTGCACTTGAGCTCTATGAAACTGCTCATCCCATCAAAGTTGATCTAATGAAAGCGCGCAAGAAAGGTTTAATTGAAGGCAATACCTTAGAAGAGTTAATGGATGCTGCCGTGAGTCAAGATGTAATCACTCAAGAACAAGCTAATCAATTGAGTGAATACGATCAATTGGCACTGGATATTATTAATGTTGACGATTTCTCAGAAAAAGAACTGAAAACACTCCGTTAACAACCCATCGTTAAGTCAAGATAACCAATATTCCCAGCGACTTTACTGATCTCATCTGAGAAATCATTTAGCTCATCCAAAGAGGGGCTGAAAACAAGACCAATATCCCCGCCACCTGCACCTGAGGGTTTGTAGAACAAGTTATACCCTGAAGCAATATTTTGGACCTCAGTATGCAATTGAGTGTAAATACCGATGTCTCCAATCTTATCTAGTTTTTTGATTTGGACATCATAAGCTGTCAACAAATCAATGATCTGATCTATGTTTTCTGCCCTCCAAGCATTGGAAAGGTTTTGGGTAATATCCATAAATTGTTCTAGTGCATTTTTGAATTCTTTGGGATACAAATTACTTGCCTTTTTATAATTTGTAACCAGTTTTTTGGTTGATGCACCTTGACCGGTTGTTAATACTTTTAAATGTAATCCATTGGGCCAATTGAGAATGGACCAAGTGTGATTTTTAACTGAATCTTTTGTGCATTCTATGACCCCCTGGTTCGCAAAACAACAGGCAACATCGATACCACTCCCTTGCTTGTCTTGCAGAGTCTGATGAATTGTGTTTGCTTGGGTTAGTAGATTCCCTGGTGACGATACAATTTTTTGATACTGAAACAACGCTTGTGTGATCCCTACTGAAACTGCAGCACTGGAACCTATGCCCAATTTTTTGGCTGTCCTATCTTTGGTAGTATGGAAAAATTCAGAGCTGTCAACAGTAATAGAGAGTTTTTCCTTGAGTATGGGTTTGAGAATTTTAAAAGCATGCTGAAGCAATAAGCCGTATGCTCCTGGATCTGCTTCAAGCCAAATAATATTGGCATCTTCGTCAGTGTCAAATGGAAAAACGCCCTCCAATGCCGAGGTTAAATAAATATTCTGATTCTGATCATTCGCCTGGATTTTAACATTGGCCTTTTGATTGAGGGTTGTGAGAATTGCTAAAGCCCCATAGAGGACAGCATACTCTCCAGAAATCACAATCTTCCCTGGTATTGAAACCCCAATTTCATTATTCATGAATTATTCTTGCGCCTTTCCCTAAACGACTCTCTATAATTGATTGAACTCCAGGTACCCTCTCCATTACTGAGACAACTTCGTTGGACACATCAGGTTCACATATAATTTTAACTTGTGGTCCTGCATCGATGGTGAAGAAGACAGGAATACCTTTCTTTTGCATGACTTTCACATTGTCTATACAAACATGTGTAGCCAAGTTCCAATAATCAATTGAAGGTTGCGACGTTTTCATCACCTGGTGCATTTTTAGACAATTTTGCTCTGCAATCTTTCCCAATTGATGGAAGTTTCTTTCTGTAATTGCTTTCCGAGCAAGTTTAATATCTTCATGATGGTTGCTCACCCAATCGCTGTAAATTGGTGAGGTCTTTCTAGAAATTTCCATGCCCTTCCTTGAGCTTATTGTTTTCCGATGGGTTGAGGTAACACAAACAATGACGTTTAAAGGCCATTCTTCGACCTCTAAAATAGTTTCGCATGTTACTTGATTTTCAGACACATCCAAGAGTACAAATCCTGAGTATAATGATCGTGCAGCTGACCCTGAACCGAGCATTGCAACTTCAATCATTTGTTGATTAGAAAGTTTAGTCTCAAGAACATTATTTAAAGCACTTACCAATGAAGCAACACCTGATGCTGATGATGCAAGTCCTGCTGCCGTAGGAAAGTTGTTGTTAGATTCAATCAGACAAGATTGATCAATTGGACTTATTTTTTTTAGATATTCACAAGGCAGTTGGATTTGTCCCAATGAGGGTTGCTCCAAACCATTTAGAATCCAAGTGTCTTTTTTTAAATCGTTAGGAAAAGAAACTGTTGTCTCTGATGTCATGGAGTCAAGAGTGATGGCCAGCGAACTCATTGCTGGGATATTGCCACTAACATTTGACTTACCCCAATATTTGATCAAGGCAAAATTTGGGTGGGCAATCGCTGTTGCTGACTTCAAACCTATATCCTTATTTGTAAATCACAAATTTAATGCAAGTAGTATACTTTAATAGTTAGTTTGCAAGGAGCAACTGAGGAAAACATTTTTATGGGCTATTTAGACGAAAGAATAGAAAGTTATATTGATGAGATAGACAATTATCTTGAGAAAATTCTGCCAAAAACAACTATTCCATCGGTCAAGCTACATGAAGCGATGCATTATGCCGTAATGAACCGAGGTAAAAGGATCAGGCCGCTTTTGGTCTATACATCAGGTGAGGTCTTGCAAATTGATAGACAACAATTGACAACAGCAGCAGCAGCAATTGAATTACTGCATTGTTTCTCTTTGGTACACGACGACCTGCCATCAATGGATGATGACAGCTTGAGAAGAGGCCAGCCCTCTGTTCACATTGCATTTAATGAGGCAACAGCAATATTGGCAGCAGACGCATTGCAGTCATTAGCATTTCATATTTTGGCAGTAGATCCTATTTACCGAAATCAAAATAACCTTTCAGCAAATCTTATCGCACTTCTTGCAGAAGCTTCAGGGACGAATGGCATGAGTGGTGGTCAAGCACTTGATTTAGCCGCTGAAGGAAAAATACTGGATCAAAGTGAACTGGAACATATTTATCGACTCAAGACTGGCAAGTTGATTCGTGCCTGTATAATCTCTGCAGTTTGTGTTGCTCCACCCATTAGTTTAGAAAAAAGTCAGTTACTGGAACGATTTATTGACGTAATCGGCTTAGCTTTCCAAATCAAAGATGACATTTTGGATGTGGAAGGCCGAACAAAAAACATTGGTAAACCTGCTGGTTCTGATGAGAGAAAAACTAAGGCAACTTACCCAAGTCTGTTTGGATTGGAATTCTCCAAAAAAAGAATCAACGAATTGCTAACAACAGGACTTGAATTATTAGAACCATTTGGAAAACCTGCTGATGGATTAAAACATTTAGCCATTATGATCGTACAAAGAGAAAAATAACTGCTTCTCTACCAAGCTTTTTAGTCTTTTTATTACGCTTATTCCCTGATCCCAACTCCTTTTTTTAGAAGGTAAATTGAAGTACACAAAAGCATTATAAAAAACGATAGCATAACAAGAAGACCGATAAAAATATCAATATCTGACTCACCCAAAACACTGAATCTCATAGCATTCACCATATAAAGTATTGGGTTAAAATAAGACACTTTTTGCCAAAATTCTGGCAATAATGTAATGGTATAAAAAACACCTCCCAAATAGGTTAATGGCGCCAACACAAATGAGGGTATGATTGCAATATCATCAAATTTTTTAGCAAAGATGGCATTTAATAATCCTGCTAATGAAAAGACACCTGCAGTCATAACGATCACCAGAATAGCCAAGATAGGGTATTGAATATTTAATTGGGTGAAGAAAAGAGCAATCAATGAAACCACAGCGGCAACAAAAATTCCTCTAATGATACCACCGGCCAAATAACCAGTTACAATCGAAATTTCGCTCATCGGAGAAACCAACATTTCTTCGATGTGTCTTTGTATTTTGGCGTTAAAGAAACTGCCAACGACATTACCATAAGAGTTAGTGATTACTGACATCATGATTAAGCCTGGAGCAATGTATTCCATGTATTGAAACCCATCCATTTGCCCAATTCTACGACCTATTAGAGTGCCAAAAATAATGAAATACAACGACATTGTTATTCCAGGGGGGATGATGGTTTGCACCCATATTCTCAAAACACGTCTGGTTTCTTTTCTAATCAGAGCGAGCATACTAATTATTTGTGGATTCATAGTCATTCGATTTTGACTCCAATATTGCTTTCCGCTCGGGTTAGTTCAATAAACAACTCTTCCAATCGATTGGTCTTGTTCCTCATACTTAAAACACCAATGCCTTTGGAAGCAAGTTTTTCAAAAACTGGATTTAAAGTTTGCGCTTGTCTTACATGGACCTCTATCTCCTTCGGGTTGATGATTTCAATTAAGTAATCTTCAATCTCTGGTATTGCATCTATGGCTTGATCTAAATTTAGAACAAACACTTCTTGTTTAAGTTTAGTCAAGATGTTGTTCATAGAATCGTTTTCTACAATCTTGCCATCGTCAATAATTGCCAGCTGGTTGCAAAGCTGTTCCGCTTCTTCCAGATAATGTGTTGTTAGTATTATTGTTGTCCCATTACGGTTGATCTGCCTCAAAAAATTCCACATTGTCCTTCTTGTTTCTATATCAACCCCAGCTGTGGGCTCATCAAGAAGCAAAAGCTGTGGCTCACTGACCAAAGCCCTTGCAATCATTAACCGTCTCTTCATTCCTCCTGAGAGGCTTCTGGCCATCTCCTTTCTTTTATCCCACAAATCCATTTGTCTGAGATAATGCTCTGCTCTTTTGAGACTTTCCTTTCTAGGTACACCATAAAATCCCGCTTGATTGACGAGTATGTTAAAAATCCCATCAAATAAATTTAAATTAATTTCCTGAGGAACAACTCCTATACAAGATTTAGCAGCATTAAGATCCTTTTCAATATCGTGCTCAAACACCTCAATTCGTCCAGAGGTTTTGTTAACCAAAGACGTAACTATGCCGATTGCAGTAGTTTTTCCAGCGCCATTTGGACCTAGAAGGGCAAAAAAATCGCCCTCTGCAACATTAAAATTGATTGATTTTAATGCTTCCACACCATTGGCGTAAGTTTTGGTAAGATTTTGAATAGTTAAAGCATTCATAAATCTGCATTTTGCACCTCTGGAAAAATAAAGCAATAATGCGTTTTAACTTAGTTTAAGAAGGATGGTTCAATGGCAAAGATATGGCACCCAAACAATAGCCTTAGTTTGGATAGAATTAACAAACTGAATCAAAACACTGCTATAGGCTACCTGGATATACAAATCACCCATATCGGCGACGACTTTATCCAAGGCACGATGCCAGTGAATCAAAAAACCATACAACCGCAAGGTCTGCTTCATGGGGGTGCTTCTTTGACCTTAGCAGAATCCTTGGCCAGTCTTGGAGCTGCCCTGTACGTTGATATGTCAAAATACAACGTTGTTGGACATGGTATTAATGCAAATCATTTACGTTCAGCGATAGAAGGCATGGTCACTGGCATTGCCAAGCCAGTGTATCTGGGTGGAAAAACTCAAGTATGGGAAATAAAGATTTATAAATCAGAAACAGAATTTGTTGATGAAACTCTTTGTTGTGTTTCAAGAATGACAGCCCTAAGAATGGCTCGGAGATAATAATTATTGCTTTAGTCTTTGGATTTTTAATTACTGCATTTCTCTATGCTTCAGTAGGTTTTGGTGGAGGTTCAACCTATAATGCGCTGTTAATTCTTGCTGAGACAGACTACCAATTGGTCCCGAAAATTGCTTTGTGTTGCAACCTAATTGTCGTCAGTGGTGGAGTGCTTCGCTACCATAAAAATAAAATGATTCCCTGGAATTTAACCTTGCCTTTGGTTGCTGTTTCTGTCCCTTTTGCCTGGCTGGGTGGCTACACTTCAATCAATCAATTTTGGTTCAGTATTGCTCTTGGTTCATCTCTATTTTTAGCCGGCTTTACTATGCTGCTAAGACCAAGTGAAGTATTGAAACCTGCGGAGTGGACAACAACGAAATCTGGATATTTTTGCCTATCAATAGTGAGCGGTGGCTTAGGGTTTTTAGCTGGATTGGTCGGTATCGGTGGGGGTATTTTCTTCTCCCCTCTACTGCATTTATTAAAAACTATACCATCAAAAAATATAGCTGCATTTTCAAGTTTCTTCATCTTAGTTAACTCAATATCAGGGCTGATTGGACAGTTCATGAAATATGATGATCTTCAGCAGGTTGATCAATTTTTTGAGTACTCTTGGCTCTTTATTATGGTCCTCATAGGTGGACAGATAGGGAGCCACTTTGGCATTAAAGTATTTCGTCCAGAGATTGTTCGGCGTTTAACAGCGGTATTGGTATTATATGTTGGATTAAGATTAATTCTCGTGGCCATCAAGACCTAGGCTGACAATGACTGAAAACATAAATAATTCCATTAATATTAAGATCCTGTATTTTGCTGCACTTCAGGAGGTAACAGGTTGCTCATCTGAAACATTATCGGTGCATGCTGACAGCACGCCCGATACTGTCTATCAAGCACTTAAAAGTCAGCATGATTTACCAAATAAAAACCGTTTAAAAGTTGCTATTAACGATTGTTTTTGTTCTTGGGAAAGCACATTAAACAACGACGATACCATTGTTTTTATTCCACCTGTGACTGGCGGATGACAAACTTTATTATCACTCCTGAAGCAATTATTTCAGCTGAATTAATAATTCAGCTAGAGGACCCTGATTGTGGTGCAATTGCAACTTTTTCAGGTACTGTAAGACGGCACAACTTCAATCGACAAGTGATTCGACTGCATTATCAGAGTTATAAAACACTTGCGGTTAAAGAAGGTAACAAAATCTTAGGGGAAGCAAAGAAACAATTTAATATTATTAATGCTCTATGCGTACACAGGGTTGGCGATTTAAATATTGGGGAAATAGCTGTTTGGATTGGTGTGAATGCAGGTCATAGAGATGCCGCTTTCGATGCTTGTCGTTATGTTATTGATGAAATCAAAACCAGGGTTCCAATATGGAAAAAAGAGATATATGTCGATGGAGATTCTGGTTGGTTGGAAGGTGCTGGCTAATTCAAGGACACTATTTTTTCAGATACTCGCGTTGAGCAAGTTCTTTGGTCACTAATAGCATCTCTTCCAAAGTTCTTATAGCGGGTCCGTTGGCTGCAAATTTCCCATTGATAACCAAGGTTGGTGTAGACCTGATTTTGTATTTTTTAGTCAGTCGTTCTGCACGATTGAGCTTGCTTTCAACAGTAAAAGACCTAAAACGATTCTCAAACTGGTTTCTGCTTACTCCTTGTTTCTCAAACAACTCATAAATCTCATTGTCATTCATCAAACGCTTTCGATCGAGGTGAATAGCTTTAAAGACTTCTATGTGCATGGCATCCAATTTTCCCAATGATTCCGCTGTGTAATAAATCCTTGCATGTGTTTTATACGCTTCGCTATAGACAACTGGCATTCTTACAAAATCAATATAACTTGCCTTGTTTTTCTCAAAAGCCTCAAGTTTACTTTCAAAATTGAAGCAGTGGTTACATGAGTAGGCAAACACTTCAAGTACTTCAACCTTGTCATTTTCAATTCTCACGTTTTCTGCTAGAGGCAAAGTTCGATAATGTTTGTTTTCTTCGTACTTCCATTGGTTTTGGGCATTAATTGGAGAGATTCCAAAAATCAAGGATCCTGAAACGAACCACAGAAGAGAAATAAATACTCTGGGTGTCATACTGTTATTTTGAGCCAAGAGCCTGAATGTACTCTGACACTGCATCTATTTCTTCTGCTGTCAGACGTGCTGCTAAAGATTGCATCATGTCGTTAAGTCCTGCTTTTCTTTCAGTATTTGTGTAATGCATCAATGCGTTTGCTGTGTATTCAGCGTGTTGGCCAGCAAGAGAAGGATAACCCGCACCTGGATTTCCCCTTCCTGTTGGACCATGGCATGCGATGCAAGCAGCAACTCCTGTTGATGCATTACCACCCCTGTATAAAGATTCACCTTTTTTTGCGAGCACATAATCATAGTCTTTCTTTGCCATTTTTTGTGTATTGTAGTATGTCGCAATGTCTTCAAAATCTTCTTCTGATAACATCATCACTTGCGCCTGCATTACTGCATCTACTCTTGTCCCATTTTGGTAAGCCTTTAAGGCATGAATCATGTATTGTTTATGTTGACCAGCCAGACTAGGCCATAGTGGGTTGATGCTGTTGCCATTCTGGCCATGACAAGCAGAACACACAATTGACTTGTCTTTTCCAGCCTCAACATCGCCAGCCACTAACAACGAAACAGGGGTGATCAACAACAATATAAAAATACAGGAAATACGAATTTCTCTTGTAAACAGTTTTGTTTCTTTACTCACAAGGTCTCTTTTATTTTTTGATATTCAACAGAATCAGCTATTATCTATTTTTATATTGTAATTAAATCGGTGCATTTTACACCAATCATACAATACAGGCAGCAATCTTGAACTTTGAAAACATACATTTTATTAAAAGTGCAAACCAAGTATCACAATTTCCAGAAGATTCTGGGAGAGAAATAGCATTTGTGGGGAAATCTAATGCTGGAAAATCAACTGCACTCAATGCTATTTTTAGACGAAAAAACATTGCCAAAACAAGTAAAACACCAGGAAGGACTCAATTGATTAATTTTTTTTCTGTTGATGATGATTGCCGAGTTGTTGACCTTCCAGGTTATGGTTTTGCTGCTGTCTCGAAAGAAAAACGAAAACAGTGGGATGAATTGATTTCTGATTATTTCAGAACAAGAAATGCGCTTAAAGGCGTTTTTTTAATCATTGACAGTAGGAGAATGATTACTCAACTGGATCATCTTTTTCTTGAATTTTATCTACCGCTTAGTAAATCACTGCACGTAATATTGACCAAGGCAGATAAATTAAAAAAAATGGAACAAATTGAGGTTCTGCGAAGCACTGAAATATCTTTAGGAAATGTGGCCACAATACAATTATTTTCTGGCACTAAGCAAGATGGTGTTACAGTCGCAAAACAAAGATTGAGTGAAATTTTTGGATATTGAAAACTGGATTATTTTTTATAGCTTTGTTTTAGATAGAACAATAAATACAATTTAGTGAGCTTGATCCCAATTCTCTCCAACCCCTAAATCAACTTTTAAAGCAACATCTAAATCAGCAGCTTTCCCCATTGCATCAATTACAAGTTCACTCACATAATCCACAGAATTGTCTTTAACTTCCAAAACTAATTCATCGTGAACCTGCATGATAATTTTGGCATCGATGGATTCTTCAACTAATCGACGATCAAGGTCAATCATGGCTCTCTTAATAATGTCTGCGGCGGTACCCTGCATAGGAGCATTAATCGCGCTTCTTTCTGCATACTGTCTTCGTTGGTAATTGCGTGAATCGATATCTGGAAGATAAAGTCGTCTGCCAAAAACTGTTTCTACAAAACCGTACTTCTGTGCTTGATTTCTTATTGCATCCATGTAGATCTTGACCTGTGGATATCTTGCAAAATAGAGTTCAATGTATTCTTGGGCATCACCACGTGTGATACCTAATTGTCGAGTTAATCCGAAAGCTGACATTCCATAAATCAAACCAAAATTGATTGCTTTTGCAGAACGTCTTTGCTCTGCTGAAACCGAGTCTAAATTAACAGCAAAAATCTCTGCGGCAGTTGCTTGATGAATATCCAAACCCGCCTGGAAAGCATCTAAAAGACCAGGATCCTGAGAATTGTGTGCCATAATCCTAAGCTCAATTTGTGAGTAGTCTGCAGCTAAGATTTGGGCTCCATGGGGCGCAATAAAGGCCTGTCTAATGCGTCTGCCTTCGGCAGTTCTGATAGGTATATTTTGTAAATTGGGGTCGGATGAGGACAATCTCCCTGTAGCAGTAACAGCTTGGTGATAGGACGTGTGCACCCTACCAGTGTCTTGGTGAACCATCAGCGGTAATTTATCGGTATATGTGGTCTTGAGTTTAGCAGTTGTACGATAATTAAGAATCGTTTGTACAATTGGAAAATCTCCGGCAAGTCTTTGTAAAACACTTTCAGCAGTTGAAGGTTGGCCCTTTGGTGTTTTTTTCAAAATAGGCAGAGACAACTTCTCATATAGGATTTCCTGCAGTTGTTTAGGTGAGCTTAAATTAAATTCAACTCCAGCCAATCTGTAAGCTTTGGATTCAAGTTCTTTTAGAGTTATAGAGAATTGATCGCTTTGTTCTCCCAACATGGCTTCATCGATGAGCACACCGTTGCGCTCAATGGTCTGCAAGACATTAAGTAATGGAGCCTCGATATTGCTGTAGAGCTTGCCAAGAAGACTGATTTCCATAAGTTTCGGGTGCAGGGTTTGATGCAGTTGGAAGCTTATGTCCGCATCTTCAGCAGCATAGTGAATGGCTTCTTCAAGATTTACTTGGTTGAATCCAATTTGTTTTGCTCCCTTGCCTGCAACATCTTCATAACTAGTAGTATCAATATTTAAATAACGTTTTGCTACTGCATTGAGGTTATGTCGGGTGGCGGTGCTATTGAGCACATAGGATTCCAACATACTATCAAAATCAGTCCCTTTCAATTCAATTCCATGGTTAGCAAAGACATGGCTGTCGTATTTCAGATTGTGGCCAATTTTCTTGGAATCTTGGTCTTCCAACCACGGTTTCAATTTTTCTAGCACATACTCCCTGTCCAACTGATCAGGAGCCCCATCATATTCGTGCAAAACCGGGATGTAATAGGCTTCGTTTGATTTGATGGCTAGTGAGATGCCTACAATTTCTGCTTGCATATAATTCAGGCTGGTGGTCTCACTGTCAATGGCAACAACCTCAGCTCGACTCACTCTATCCAAGAGTGCATCAAACTCCTTTTTAGTTAGGATTCCTTGATAATCAGTATCTCTTTTAATTTTTGTAGCTGGTTCTTCTATTCTCAATTGCTTGATTAATGCATTAAGACCCAAGCTCTTAAACTGAAGATATAATTCACTATCTTTTGACTCTCCGACTAGGAGATCATCAAGTGCATAATCCAACTCTAGAGAACAATCTATGGTAGCCAGTTGTTGATATAAATTCAGTCTTGGTATGGTCTCTCGAAGTGCTTCTCCTACTTTTCCCGAAATCTCATCGGCATGTTCAATAACCCCAGCTAAACTGGAATATTGCTGCAACCATTTTACTGCCGTCTTGGGACCGACACTAGGAACTCCAGGAATATTGTCTGAAGCATCCCCCGACAAAGCTAAAAAATCGACTATTTGCTCAGGGGGCAATCCAAATTTCTCAATTACAGCAGACCGGTCTGTTAGCGTGTTTTTCATGGTATCCAGTAGTGTAATTTTGTCTGAAACAAGTTGTGTAAAATCTTTATCTCCTGTTGCAATTAGGATGTTCATACCTCTTTGCTCTGCCTCCTTGGCCAGAGTTCCAATAACATCATCTGCCTCAACGCCCTTTACCCGAATTAAAGGCAAACCAAGATTTTCAATCGCTGTTAGAAGGGGTTCTACTTGAATAACTAGATCCTCTGGAGTACTTGCACGGTTGGCTTTGTATTCTGGAAACAATTCATGCCTAAAGGTTTTCCCTGGTGCATCAAAGACAATGCCCAGTAAATTTGGTCTCTCCTCTTTAATGAGCTTATGCAACATTGTCAACACACCATAGATTGCACCCGTTGGTTGTCCTGAAGGCGCAGTCAGTCCTGGCAATGCATAAAAAGCTCGGTAAAGGTAGGAAGAACCATCAATTAAAACTAACGATTTTATTTCACTCATCAGGTGTGTTGTGCTCGGCCGACTTTGTTGGGTTGGCTTGCAACGGTGACGTCTCCATCAGTTGTTTTGAGGGATCATCGGGTAAGTACAACTCACCTTTTTGGCCACAAGATGCAATTGAAAATATCAGAATTAGATAAAATCCTTTGGTAAAAAAAATATTTGGTAACATATTCTGAAACTAAATTTAAACGTACTAGCGTCTTTCTATTTTATCAGTATTGAATGCAAATAAATAATGGGTTAATGAAGCAATGACTGAGCCATGGTATCAAGAATATCAAGATCTATTTCTCGAAAGGGGTATGGTTGGATTGGACCTTGAAACCACGGGTATAGAGAATTTTACATACGAACGCCCTACCTCTGCAGCACTATTGGGTCTGACTGAAAATTTAGGTTCTCCAGCAATTATCATTGACAACAAATGTCGACTACCCGCACATATTTTACCGAGTGCAGGTGCCTTGAAAATTAGTAACATTAATCCAATTGATTTGATGAAAGAAGAACTCTCTTTGTATGGCTTGGTCAGCAAACTTGCTGATTACTTTATTGCACATCCCAACAAAATATTAACCACATACAACGGTGCATTTTACGACCTTATCATTCTGAGACATTCCTTTTTTTCATCTCTGTATAACCCTTATTTACTGTTGAACGCCTTTGAGGATCGCATTCATATTGACTTGTACAAAATGGTGCAAACAATTTTCTGTTTTGAACCCAATAGCATCGCTTTTTTTAAAGATGTAACAGGAAAAGTAGTTCTCAAACAAGAAATGATGGCAAGAGAAAATGGTATTGATCCAGGGGATGCTCATACAGCCATAGATGATGTCAAAGCACTATTAAAATTGGCTGATTTATTTAGACGCCAAACGCCCGATATTTTTTTTGCAGGCATTGCTTCTGGCAATAAAAAAAGAACTGTGAAATTAATGACAGAGCAGTTATTTTTCAACTACGGTGAAGTGAAATACAAAGAACGTCAAGCAATAAAGCGAACGCCTACGTTCATCTGTGAGGATCCAAGTATGCCCAACCGTATGGTTTTTTTTGATCTTTGTTCAGACCCAGAAGATTATCTCTATATGACTGCAGAAGAAATAGCTGTGTTGATTGATAAAAAGAATTCGCCCTTATTTTCTATTAAAGCGAACGGCAGCCCAGTCATCCTGCCTCCTCTTTTTTGCTCCAAAAATGCACTGACTGAAGAAGAGGCAACATATAAAGCTACCAAAATACAAGAAAACAATGGGTTCAAGGAAAATGTTTATTTGGCTTGTGACATAAACAGCAAGCGAAGACGTCCATGGACAACGGAAGAATATCCAGAATCTCAAATCTATAATGATTTTATTGATAATTCCAACCGAATGCTCAGCGATGCTTTCCGTAAAACCCGAGATTTCGACAGCCGACTGGATATTCTCAACGAAATGAGTGATCCAAGACTGATTGATTTTGCTAAAAGAATCCTGGCTACTGAAAACCCAGATTGCACACCAGAACTACTCAATGATTACCATGAATTCGAAGCCAACAGACTTTTGGGTGAAGATGAGGTACCTTGGAGAACGTTGAAAAAAGCTTGGGATTCGCTGGCAAAAGCAGAACAATTAGCAAACGATGATTTAACAATTTTGGCAGCAACAAAAAAATACTATAAATTGATCGAAAACAAATACTAGGCAAGTATTAGTAAGTAAAATATGGCCACAAATTATAAACTTAAAGACAACATGATGAGGTAAATTAGATGGATTTTACGTATACCAAAAAAGTCACTGACTTAATTGAGCGGTTAACCATTTTTATGGATAAACACATTTACCCAAACGATCAGGTTTACCGGGATTATTTCAAAACAACAGACAACATATGGCAACAACCCCCCTTGATGTCAGATTTAAAAAAGAAAGCTCAAGCAGAAGGCTTGTGGAATCTGTTTCTTCCTGACTCGGATCACGGTGCTGGCCTTAGTAACTTAGAATACGCTCCACTTGCTGAAATAATGGGCCATATTCCTTGGTCGTCCGAAGTCTTCAATTGCAGCGCGCCTGATACTGGCAACATGGAGGTTTTACATCAATATGGAACTAAAGCTCAGCAAGAGCAGTGGCTAGATCCTCTTCTCAGAGGAGAAATCAGATCTGCGTTTGCAATGACTGAACCCGCTGTTGCTTCTTCCGACGCAAGCAACATTCAAACACCCATTGTCCTCGATGGTGACAATTATGTAATTAATGGTCGAAAGTGTTGGACTTCCGGAGCGATGAATACAGCTTGCAAAATATTTATTCTGATGGGCAAAACAGATCCAGAAAACCCCAATCGTCACAAGCAACAGTCTATGATTTTAGTTCCCAAGGACACTGAGGGTGTTGAAGTTATTAGACCTATGTCGGTGTTTGGATCTGTAGACCCACCGCACGGCCACCCTGAAATTGCCTTCACAGATGTCAGAGTTCCAAAAGAAAACATTCTTCTGGGAGAGGGTCGAGGCTTTGAAATTGCACAAGGTCGGCTTGGACCGGGAAGAATTCACCATTGCATGCGTCTTGTCGGAATTGCTGAACGCGCACTTACTGCAATGTGCGAGCGTGCCAACAATAGAGTAGCATTCGGTAAACCCTTGAGTGCACAGGGTTCTGTTAGGGAAAGCATTGCTATCTCAGCCAGCGAAATCGAACAAGCCCGTCTATTGACGTTAATGACCGCGGACAAAATGGATCGTTATGGCAACAAAGAAGCCAGTGACCTTATTAGCATGATCAAAGTTGTTGCTCCACAGATGGCCTGTCGGGTAATTGATCGAGCAATACAAATACACGGCGGAGCTGGTGTGAGTGGAGATTTTTTTCTTGCAGAAGCTTACGCTGGAGTCCGTACCTTAAGATTGGCGGATGGACCGGATGAGGTTCATTTGGCATCTTTGGCAAAAAAGGTGCTTAAAAAACACACAGCTTAATAATGAGTTTAAGTGTTCACACTTTTGATAAGAGCAAACTTAGTGAATATCTGGAAGATCACATCCCAGAGTTTCAGGGACCTCTTCAATCAACTAAATTCAAAACTGGTCAGTCCAATCCGACATTTTTAATAGAAACAGCAGACAGAAAATTTGTCCTGAGAAAAAAACCACCGGGAAAACTTTTGCCGTCAGCACATGCTGTTGATAGAGAATGCAAAGTTTTGAAAGCACTGGAAGAAACCAATGTACCCGTGCCAAAAGTTTTTCATCTTTGTGAGGATGCTACGATTGTCGGCACCATATTCTATATAATGGAGTATGTTGAAGGCAGGATCTTTTGGGACCCCACTCTTCCTGAAGTCGAAAATAAAATCCGAGGTCAGATTTACGAAGCAACCAATGAAGTGCTGGCATATTTACATCAAGTCAATATAAAAAAGGTAGGACTTTCAGATTTCGGCAAACCAGGAAGTTATTTTGAGCGTCAGGTCAGCAGATGGATCAGGCAATATAGATCCGCTGAGACTAAAGTTTACCCTGATGTTGAAGATTTAATTATTTGGCTGGGAGAGAATACACCTAACGATGATGGTCTCGTTAGTTTGGTACATGGAGATTATAGGCTTTACAACATAATGTTTGATTACGAGAAACCAGAAGTGCTGGCTGTGCTTGATTGGGAGCTTTCAACTCTGGGACACCCATATGCAGATTTAGCATATCAATGTTTGCAATGGCATTTGCCTAAGATGGGAATTACCCCAGGACTTGATGAAATTGATACCAAAAAGTTGGGAATTCCTTCAGAGGAAGATTACATTAAAAGTTACTGCCAAAAAATGAGCATTAACAATATTCCCAACTGGTCATTTTATTTGGCTTTTGGTTTTTTTCGAATAGCAGGCATCGCTCAAGGTGTGTATAAAAGATCTTTACAAGGCAATGCATCAGCAGAAAATGCTATGGAATTGGGTGCCGCGGTTCCAATCCTTGGAAAGCTTGGTATGGCAATCATTAAGGGAAAATAAAATGAAAGCTTTGCATACATTAACCCCAAAATACGTAAACAAAATCAAACATGGCCTAGTTGCGATCATGGCCTTGTTGCTAATGTTATTTTATTACCCATCTTGGGCTCAAGTGGTTATCGAAAAACTAACCGAAGATGTTTTGGTGTTTGATCAAGGAGAGAATCGCGGATTACTGATCATGGGAAATAAAGGGGTTGCTGTGATTGACCCTCTCAACCAACAGGTGGCAATAGAGCTTAAAGGTTTCATAGCTGAGAACTACAAACAATCAATTACCCATGTTGTCTACACCCACTCACACTGGGACCGTATAAGGGGCGGAGCAGTATTTAAAGAACAGGGAGCAAAATTTATTGCAAACAAAGAGTGCATGTTATTTTTGTCTGGCAATCAAAACCCAGATGTTGTTGAACCAGATGTTTATTTCGATAAGACGTATGTTATTGAATTAGGCAACCAGACAATAGAATTATCTTATTTTGGACCCAGTCATGGTGAATGTCTGATTGCAGTTCAGATCCAACCTGCAAATCTTCTCTTTATCGCAGACTTATTAAATACAAAAGGGGCCGGTTTTCCAAACGATCCAACATTACCTTATCTCAGGCCTGCAACACTCATATCAGTATTGAGCGCCATGGAAAAATTAGCTGAGGCCAATGACATTAATTCTTTCATCGGTGGGCAATCTTCGGAAAACATATTGGGTTCAATAGAAACGATAAGCAAACAAAGAGAATTTTGGCAACTTGTTAAGTCCACTGCTGAGGAAGCCGAGAAAAACGGTAACGTGGACCTTAATAACTTCATTGCAATGGACAAAATTGATTTGGAACCTTTCCAAAAATTCCAAAATTATAATCAAGAAGACTTGTCAAATATCCTCAGGAGATACACTTCTTTCTTAAACATGGGACGATAAGATTAAACTGGAATGAAGAGGATTTTATATTTTGCCGTTGTCTGGATGTGTATATCTACAGTCAGCCATGCTGTGCAACCTGCTCCTGAAACAATTGCTGAGTCTGAAAAGACATTATTTGGGAAATTAAAACTTTGGGAAATAGAAAAAATTTCCCCGCATTTGTATGCATATCGCTACACTTTTTATCGTAATTTTTTTCTAATTGGAGAAGACGGTATTATTCTCACAGATCCTTTAACCATTGAGGCTGCCAAAATACTTGATACTGAGCTACGAAAAATTAGCGACAAGCCCATCAAGTATGTCGCTTATTCTCACTCGCACTGGGATCATATTTCAGGAGGGCAAATTTTTAAAGATCAAGGTGCAGAATTTGTTGCCCACAAGAAATGCCAAGAGAATTGGCTGAATAACCCCAATTCTAACGTCGTTAAACCCGACATTGTTTTTGATAAAATATACACCATCTCGGTGGGAACCCCTTCTCTGGAAATGCATTATTGGGGACCATCACACGACAATTGTAGAGTTGGTCTTCTGATCAAACCCGACAGAATTATGTTTATAGCCGACGATGCAAATCCTCCCAATGGCTGGAACATGCTTTATGGTGCCGGACTAGCAGATACCTACATTTTCAATCTTGTACCATTCTTCTTACAAGCAGAAAAACTTGCAGCAAGAGAGGATGTGAAATCGGTGATCGGTTCACACATGAGCTTCGACAAAAACCCGATGAATTTGGTTTCGGGAACCATTGGTTCTGTTCGGATCATCAGAGAACAACGCTTGTTTTATCAAAACGTTATCGAAGCAGTTGAAAAAGCAATGGCAAATGGCATACCAAACCAAGAAATTCCAGATTACTTGATAGAAGAAAAAGTTTTGACAGATAAAATTATTGGTTACGATGTAGCTAAAATGAAAGTACTCTATAAAAGAATCACTAATTTCCTAATTACTGGAGAGTAATTCGGATCTCTGAACAATAGGATTTACTTTAGGGGGTTATTTTGGATAAGCAAATTACCCAAGACTGGAAAGATTGGATCGAGCTAAATATAAGTCGAGGGTGTGACAAGGACGGTATATATAAAATACTTCTTGATGAAGGCTTTAGCCCTATTGATATAGAAAAAGAAATGGGTTATGTACCGGATGTGGATGTGGCCAGCATTGTTAACCCATTAAAGACAGAACAACGTACTGAGTTTACAAAGGGCGTTCACTCGGAAAACAACCAGATTTACATTCCAAACGCCAGAAAACTAGAAACAGAATTGGCTGAATTCTACACCTTACACAATTTTCTCAACTCAGAAGAATGTGACCAAGTCACTGAGCTGATCAAAAAGAAACTGCGCCCATCAGCAATAGTGGCTAATGGAGAGCTGGATGAGAGTTACAGAACTAGCAGAACATGTGATCTCGGAGAGCTGAGCGATCCATCAATTGCTGATATTGACCGACGAATATGCGCTTTATTGGGCATACATCCTTCCTATTCCGAGATAACACAAGGACAGTATTACGAAATTAGCCAAGAGTTCAAAGCACACACAGATTATTTTGAAGGTGCAGATATAGAAGAACATATTGGCGAACGAGGCCAACGCACTTTTACTTTTTTGGTCTACCTGAATGATGTTGAATCGGGTGGTGAAACGGAGTTTGTCCATCTCAAAAGAAAGATAAAGCCAAAAAAAGGCACAGCGATTATTTGGAACAGTTTAAATAATGACGGTTCCAACAATCACAATACACTCCATCATGCTCACCCCGTTCGTTCTGGGTTTAAGTCAATTATTACTAAATGGTTCAGAAGTAAAGGTGAAGGACCTATGTTTACAAAGGAACCGAATGAATACATTCCAAATTACACTCAGGTAGGTTTTAAAAAGGAAAAGCTGGACGATCAATTGTTTGGAGCAATTAAAAAATTTTATACATCAAATCTGGAAAAAAATAAACCTGAGTTTGTGGAAGGGGGTTATGTAGAAATACAGGAGACCGGTGAATCTGGTAGTGATGTTATCGAGTTATCCGATAAATTGCGAAAAGAAATACATAACTCCTTAAAACCTCAATTGGAAGCTTGGAGCAAAACCGAACTTATACCAACTTTTGTCTATGGAATAAGAGTCTATAAAAAAGGATCTGTTTTAATTCCTCATAGAGACAAACTCAAGACACACATTATTAGCGCTATCATCAATGTCGACCAAGAAGTTGATGAGGGATGGCCTCTTATCATTGAAGATAATTATTATCGAAAACATCATGTTTTTCTAAATCCCGGTGAAGTGATTTTCTATGAAGGTGCCCGACTTGATCATGGTCGTCCACTTCCATTAAAAGGAGAGAAATTTGCCAACATATTTTGTCACTTTATGCCTGTGAATATGGAAGAAAATTAAGTGCTCTTAAAACACAAAACTCTGTATCTTGGGTTACTCATTCTAGTTGGGTCCTTTACATTAAGATTTTTGCATTTAGGTGATATTCCTGGACCAACCTTCGATGAAGTTTTTTACCCCTATTATGGTTTTAACTATTTAACCGGTGAAAATTTTTACTATGTCCACCCACCACTTGCTAACTACCTGTATGCCGCTTCTATTTGGATTTATAGTCAACTACCTTGGATCGATATAGCTGCAATTGATACTCTACCATTTGAACAGCTGAATCCACTAAGCTACCGGTGGCTTAATGCATTACTTGGCTCGTTACTGTGTCTGCTAGCCTATTTTTTTACCTATGCGATATGGAAGAATAACAATTTTGCCCTAATTGTTAGTTTCTTTGTTGCCATTGATGGATCCCTGTTGGTTGATTCCCGATTTGCTTTGGCTAATATTTACATTGTGTTCTTTGGCCTCTCTGCTTTGCTTTGTGCAGCCAAGTCAGAATCAGCTGATGTTAATCCTCGTTATTGGTTGTTGTCCAGTGGTGTTTTTTTAGGTCTTGTCGCCTCTGTAAAATGGAACGGATTAGGTTATATGCTAGTCATTTTATCCTTTTTTCTAGCTGTTTATTGCATGCAAAAACTTGATTTATATGAACTAAGATTCACCCAAACTCAGATTAAAAGGTTGAGTGCTCAAAAAAAAATCAATAGCAACCAACAAAAAATGAGCGTCATAAACTCTGTGCCTCAGTGGGAATATTTAATGTATTTAGTAGCTGTTCCTTTATTGGTTTATATAGTCATATATATTCCAGACCTCCAATTTAATACTCAATATGGTTTCTTCGAAAAACATCAACAACAGATAGGCTTTCACCAAACTATGGTGGAGGCAAACGAACACCCATACTGTTCAAAATGGTATTCATGGCCTTTTATGATCAGACCGGTTGGCTATTTCTTTAGTGTTACTGATGCTGTAGATGCATTTGGAAACAAGATCGAGTTGTTTCAAGACGTACACTTGTTACCAAACCCCTTTCTCTACTGGTTTTCTGCCATCGCAATTTTAACCATGGCAATGCAGTGGTTGAAATTATTCTGGCAATGGATTAGGCAAGGAACCGTTTCGCACAAGTTTTACTTATTTATGCTCATACTGTTAGGGTACTTTGCCAATCTCCTGCCTTGGGCATTAGTGTCTCGCTGTGTTTTTCTCTATCAATACCAGCCCGCTTCTGTGTTTGCTTTTCTTGCCCTTGCTTGGTATCTGACACAGTTCATAAAATCTAAATCGTTAAAATACAAAATGCTTTCCTGGGGAATTCTCACAATTATTGTCACCTCCTTTCTTTATTGGCTTCCGTTCCAACTTGGTATTGTTGTGGAGCGTGATGTTTTTTACGAAAGAATGTGGTTTCCATCATGGATATAAATTAATCTAGCTCTCCCTCTAAATGAAGCAACAAAGCCCCCAAAAAAATGAATCACTACTAAAAGCATGTGTGGTGTTACCAACATATAACGAAGCAGAAAATATTGAGTCAATTATAAAAGCAGTTTTTGCTACGCAATCTAATATCCCTACACATCAATTGTACGTGATTGTTGTGGATGATAATTCACCGGATGGTACTCAAGAAGTTGTGAAACAACAAATGCAACAATATCCCAATATTCGTTTAGTCACTGGAAAAAAGGTAGGTTTAGGTGATGCTTACAAAAGAGGGATCTCGTTTTCAATCACAACATTTAACCCCGATCTTATTTTACAGATGGATGCCGACGGTCAGCATGACCCAAAACTCATTCCTAAATTAATTAATCTTGCTAATGATGGATTTTCTCTAGTCATTGGATCAAGATTTGTTGCTGGTGGTAGCACGCCTGATTTTTCTATTTGGCGAAAATTTTTAAGCACTGTAGGTAATTTACTCCTTCGTTATCTTGGGGGGATTAAGGAGGTAGAAGATTGCACTTCAGGTTTTCGATGCATCAAAGCCAATCTTCTATCCAAGTGTGATTTTGATTATTTGTCAACTAGGGGATACTCTTTTCAATCTTCACTGGTTTACGAACTTATTAGACATGGGGCTAAACCAATTGAAGTGCCAATTATTTTTAAAGATAGAGTTAAAGGCCAGTCAAAATTGGCCCTAACAGACCAAATAGAATTTTTAATCAATATTGGAAAAATCACATTTCACAAATCAGAAAATTTTATAAAATATTGTTGTGTGGGACTTGTTGGGTCGGTGGTTAATTTAGGCACCTATCTGTTGTTAAATAGATACTTTCAAATCCCTCTAGAGATTGCCTCCATAATAGCAATTGAGACTTCTATAGTTTCCAATTTCTTACTCAACAACTTCTGGACATTTAAACAAAGAACGAAACAATTATCTATGTTAAAAAAAGTGGTAAATTTTCATATAGCAGCAAGTATATCCGGGATCATTTTTTATTATTTATTTTTCTTATTTCTTGTAACAATACTCGGAATTAATGATGTCATATCAGTTCTCCTTTCTGTGATTGCTGGGACTATTTCTAATTACACCATAAATTCTATTTGGACATGGAAGAAATGATATTGAGATTTAATTACCCAGTTAAGTAACTTTCTAACTAAAAATCTGCCAGATAAACATCCTCTTTTCAAGGTGTTGTAGCATTTGTATTATTGGAGTAAGGTTGGATGGTTAATGAAAATAAATAGAGAAAACTGAACTGTGATTAACAAATAATGAATAAAGCTGAGTGTATCGTAGTAAGTGGTGGCTTTGACCCTATTCATGTTGGGCATCTAAAAATGTTTAAGGAAGCTTCAGAGCTTGCACCTAAGTTAATCGTGATAGTAAACGATGACAATTTTTTAATTGAGAAGAAAGGTTATGTTTTTATGCCCCTAGCAGAGAGGGTAGAGATAATCGAAGGTTTTGGTGTTGTCGATATGGTTGTTGAATCAACAGATGCAGATTTAACTGTTTGTAAAACTCTTGAATGGCTTTCAAAAAAAGAAAATGTAAAAATTTTTGCCAATGGCGGTGACAGAGATAGTAAAGATACAATTCCCGAGGCAGAAGTATGCGAGAAAAATAATATTGCAATGAAATTTAATGTCGGAGGGGGAAAAATCCAATCCAGTTCAAGCTTAGTTTCAAATGAAATCATCAAACCTTGGGGATCTTACAAAACTTTTGAAAAAGACAAGGGTTTTCTTGTGAAGAGAATCACTATAGTCCCAGGTGAATTACTATCACTTCAATCTCACAAACATAGAAGTGAGCATTGGTTGGTAGCTTCAGGGGTAGCAACTGTTGAATGTGATGGTGAGAAAAGTTATCTAAATCAATTCGAATCTATTTCAATTCCACAAGGTGCTAAACACAGATTATCTAACGAGAGCAAAGAATTTTTGCAGGTTATTGAAGTACAGTTTGGTGAGCGTCTTAGCGAAACAGATATTACCCGCTATGAAGACAAATATAAGAGGGAATAATAAATCATTGACTGACGAGTCAAAATGAATTTCATTATTTAATCTGAGAAAGTACAAATTCGAGCGCTGCTTCTGCAGATGCAAAATCTTTTTTTAGAAACGCTGATTCAGATGGAGTTTCACACCCTTCTTTTTCAAAACCCTGTAATTTTTCTAAATCAAATTTCTGTCGTCTCCAGATAGACACTGCGAAGGGTGTTTCATTGATGATTTTGCCATTGAGAGGATTGGTGGCAAGTAGCGCTCTGATTGAGATATTAAATGGGCCTGACTGGATAATGGCACCATCGTTTTTTTGACTGTTTTGATTGTTTTGATTGTTTTCAAATTCAATCTGCAACTGTGGGTTGGGTTTTGAAATTAGAGTCTTGAGTTTATCTTGGATGGGAGCAAAAAGTTCTGCTCTTGCCTCACTTACAAGAACAGCTGGGTCTTGCTCCAAATTCTTCATTTAGTATTACTCAGTCGAACTAGTAGACTGAATACCAGTCTCCAAAGAGCCTAAAATTTTTTCTTTTTTCTTTGTTTCCAGATAGACAGAGATCAAAGTGAGAGCAATGCATACAATGATAATAATGGTGGGGATTGTCTTTGCTGATCTGTTCATAAGAGCATGATCTCAGATGACCAATCCACAATCCAGTTCTTTGAATACTTTTAAAGATCAGCGAATATTTTTAATGCATTGGGTATCACCGAGACATCAATCGGGGTGTTGCCAATGTTTTCTCCATCGATATTTAAAAGGTCGCCTTTGGTTTGAATAGAGAAAGCTTCTACTTGTCGGTATTCAACTAATGGGTCAAAAATATGGCTGCCAGAAAATAGTTGTGAAAAAATTTTGATCGCTCTCAACTTTGAAACATCTCTGACCAAAATTGCATCAATGAGGCCGTCATTTAATTTTGCATGGGGGGCCATTTTCATGCCTTTGCCAGTATGAATCGTATTCATAGCAACAAAAAAGAGATGCTTACTGTCAATCAAATCATCTCCTAGGTTTATTTTCAAATGACGTTTTTTAAAAAACATCATGATGTTTATGATTGCAGAAATCGAATAGCGCATTGGCCCAAGCCATCGCAATTGATCTGCTTTGATATTCACATCAGAAGCCATACCCCAACCAATGATGTTGAATGCGTATGAAATTTCTTGGTCATGCACCATCCGAAAAACATCAATGAAACTCACCTTCCCATCAATGATTTGACGAGCTGCCTTGATTGGGTCTCGGCATCTTAAATCCTCAATGAAAGCATTGCCGGTTCCACCAGGGATAATTCCTAGAGGAACACTTTTTGCTTTACCTGATTTCATTAAGCCATCAACTGCCTCATGTATTGTGCCGTCTCCTCCTAGAACACATAAACCATCAAACTCAGATAAATCCCTATTAATAATAAAGTCTGTAATAGATCCAGGGTAGTCACTAAAATACTTAACATTTTGGACAGAAGAAGTCTCAAAGAGTGGTTGAATTTTGCTAAAAATTTTAGTCGTTTTTCCGCCTCCGGCTGTCGGATTGACTAAAATACAAAATTTCTTTCTCTTAATTTGTTTCATCCTTACTAAAAAATATATCTTTATCCTCTTTATTACAAAGCCAATAAGATTTATACTCCTTGGCAAAACATAAGACAGCTTTGTCTTACCCAGTGAATATCAAGTAAAAAAGGAGTTGTTTTGAGTGACTCAGGACTAGGTTTCTCCCCATTTAGATTTATTCTTCTGATCGTTGTTATTGCTATTAGTATATTGGTATTTGAGCTGGTCAGTGATTTCGGCGGTGGCTTAATCAAGGGCCAAGTCAAAAGAACAACCAGCAAATTCAACCAACAAGACAACACAGTACCTGTTTTTGTTTTAACCCAAAAAGAAGAACAACCAGTCAACACTGCAATACAAGAATCAACTCCACCAACAGTAATAGCTGCATTGAGTGGAGAAGAAGTTTACAACTCTGCCTGCATTGCATGCCATATGACAGGTGCTGGTGGAGCTCCTCTTCTAAGTGATGTTGGCGCATGGGAGGCGCGCGTTGCACAAGGTAAGCCGTTGCTAATTCAACGTGCTGTGGAAGGGTACATAGGTGAGATGGGAATAATGCCAGCCAAAGGTGGTCGCCTTGACCTTTCTGATGAAGAAGTTGAAAACGCAATCACCTATATGCTAGACCAACTTTAATCCTGATGACAACTTCGGTCGTTTTTTATTCTGGCAATCTTAGAACGGAAAGCCAGCACCTTCAATCCGGAGAAACAATTACCACGGATGCTCCTATCGACAACAAAGGAACTGGACAAGCATTTTCACCAACTGATCTTGCTGCAACCTCTCTGGCAAACTGCATGATGACCGTTATGGGAATTGTTGCCAATCGAAACAACATTGATATAGAGGGCGCCCGTGCTAATGTTGAGAAGTTTATGGGTGTCAATCCAAGGCGGATTGTTGAAATAAAAATTGATTTTCATTTCCCTATTAGCTACGACACCGCAACCAAGACACTGCTTGAACAAGCAGCGTTGAATTGTCCAGTTGCTAGAAGCCTCTCCGAATCAATCTCTCAAAATGTTCATTTCAACTACGGCTGATGTGCTAAGTAAGGCATATCTTGTTATTTAATTTGTGCCTCCAATTCTTCAATCCGCTGTTGAAGATCATTTAACTCAGTAGCCTGCTTTGATTGGAGTTCCTCCAATTCAGATCGTTCGACTAAATCCATTCTATTAATCGCATCTTTTACAAGAAATTTAATATTCTTCTCCATATCTTGTTTCATTTGCGATGCAGATTCAGGAAGTAGCGCCGATAATTTCCTACCCCAATCTTCGAAATTATTGTTGTCCATAATCGATTCCTTCGTAAAACTTAAGTATTATCATTAATAATAAGGAGGCTGATTGGATTAGCCAATAATTATAAAAAAATAAACATCATAACCGAGCAACAAAAAAGCGAATCGCCAGAAAATTTTTAGTTGGTGCGTAGTTTTTGGAGAAAATGAGCAAACAACAATCATTGCAGAAAAACGCATCATCCTCACTAACTGCTGAGCCTCAAAAGAAAAACGCCTCTAAAACTGCTCTGTGGTTTGTCTTAATAATAATATTAATCTTTGCTGGCGGTGGCTTAGCTTGGTATGGACAACAGATAGTCAGCTCAATAAAAGCTTCTCTTGATCAAAATAATCAACAAATTGAAACCATTTCACAAACCCTGAATGCCAATGGAGATGAGCTGACTTCTATTGTTGCTGGCCAAGAAAACATGAAGGAAATGTTTAAAACCCAAAATTTTAATCTGGAACAATTAAGAAACAGAGATGTAGAACTACAACAAACCTTGATAAGGCTGCAAAACCAAATAAACGAAGTATCGACAATATCCTCTGAGAGTGATGATTATTGGCTGAGGAATCAAGCTATATACTTCTTAAATATAGCAAAAACTGAGCTCTCCTTGTTTGGCAATAAAACATCTGCAAAATCAGCACTGATTGCTGCACAAAAATCTGTTCTACAAATGCCTGTTCAATATCAAAGCGTTGATCAATCAATACAATCGGCTTTATTGAAACTGGACCCAGAAGGCCACAACAACAAAAGAAGCGAAATTCTCATCAGTTTGCAAAACATTAACAATTCAATAGACCCGCTTGTTTTCAACACAATTGACTCACAGCAGCTGGTAGAAAAAGACAATGGCCAACAGAATACCCGATCGGTGCTTGAGAATACATGGCAAAAAATAGTTGCTGCATTCAAGAATCTCGTTGTTGTGAGAAGCAACAACGATGCACAAAGTTTAAAACTTAATGCAACCCAGAAACAAATCACCAAGACACTTATTGGTCTGCAACTTGAGATGATAAAATTAGCAATTTTGCAGAACAATGATGACGAATATCAAGCTTCACTTAACAACTGTATTGAGCTTATAGAAGCTAATTTAAGGACTAATGTGCCTGCTGTGAAAGTCTTGATAGACCAACTCATTGTTTTAAAAAATTTCGAGTTGAAGCAATCCATCCCAGAAATTGATGATGCATTGGCTTTGCTTGAGGAAACACATACATCATGAAAATATTTTTATGGACCCTGTTTCTGTTATTGCTAATCGGACTTGGAGTTAATTTTTTGTTAGAGGACAATGGTTATGTCCTGATTCAATTTCTCGAATACTCTCTAGAAACATCTTTGCCAATTTTTGGGCTAATACTAGTGGCCGTTTATCTTCTGGTCCGCCTTATTGCTGTGGTATGGAGCTCACCTAGCATCCTAAAGCAGAGGCTGACGGCAAAAAAAAGAGAGAAAACTAATCAACACATCTTAGATGGGTTGAAATTAATGGGTATTGGGGAATTTACTAAAGCTGTGAAGAAAATAAAATCTGCTGTCAGTGATGAGGATGGCTCAGTGTTGCCTTACTTAATAGCCGCTGAAGCATCTGTAAAAGATGAAAATACTGAAAGCTACAAAGATTGGCTTGAACAAGCTAAACAAAAATCTCCAGAAATAGAAACATTTATCAACCTATATGCGGCAAAACTTATGATTGAAGCAAAAAATTATGATGCTGCCCTTCAAGCCATTAATACAACTCTAATAGATGAACCTAATAACCCAGAACTACTAAAGTTGTTATCCCAAGTTTTTTATGAGATCTCTGATTGGCAATCATTGACTCAAAAAGCCAGAACAATCCTCAGTCAAACAGGAAAGGATCCAAAGTTAGAGCGATTTTTTACCAAGGCATTTACCCATCAAAGCAGGACATTTTCAGGAAATACAGAAAAACTCAAGGATTTATGGGGACAATTGCCCTCTGTAATAGAAAATGAACCCTCTGTTTTGGCGGCAAGACTCGAATCGATCATGGCAGATGGACAACACGAGAGTGCAGAAAAAGAACTTAGAAAAGCAATCCCCAAGACGTGGGACCTTGAGCTCATTAAACTTTATGCAAAACTTGATGCTCCCGATCTCGCAACACTTAGTAAACGCGTTGACCGCTGGCTAGTAGACCGGCCTCGAGATCCCTACTTATGGCTTGCTGCAAGTCAATTGGCAAAACGTGATGAATTTTGGACACAAGCAAAGCAATTTCTGGAAAGATCTATTGACAACAAAGAAACCGCTTTAGCATATAATGAATTAGGGTTGATTTTGCTTGAATTAGGACAAGAAGATGAAGCGATTCAAACCTTCAAAAAAGCTCTGGATCTGAGCAAAAATCAATAAGTGTTAATTCAATGAAATATACTTTTGACTAAAATAGTCAATGGAAAAAGTATCAAACAATTTGTCCTATGAATAAAAATGCAGAGCAAATACGAGAAAATTTTCTCCATCATTTAGAGACTGAAAAACGATTCTCTGCGAATACTGTTGCAAGTTACCGTAGGGATCTTGAAAGCCTGGAAAAATATTGCTTAGATCAGAAAATTACAGTTTGGCGAAATTTAAAAACACATCATCTCAGAACTTACACTGCCAAAATCTTTAGCCGTGGCCTAGGCCCTCGAAGTATTCAAAGAAGACTCTCTGGCATCCGTAGCTTTATGAACTATCTTCTTAGAGAGGGCTTGATCAAATCCAACCCAGCCAGCGGCATTAAAACTCCCAAAGCACCTAAACGCTTACCGAATGTGCTAGATGTTGACCAAATTAACCAATTATTAAATATCCGAGAAACCAGTCCAACTAGTCTGCGTGACAAGGCCATTTTGGAATTACTCTATTCTTCAGGCTTAAGACTCTCAGAGCTGGTGAATCTAAACCCGATTGATTTAAATCTAAAGGATAAAAGTTTGATGGTAATGGGAAAAGGTGGAAAAACAAGATTGGTCCCCATAGGTCAAAAAGCAATAGAAGCTGTCAATCAATGGCTTGATGTCAGGAGCAAGCTTGCAAAAACGGACGAAGAAGCATTGTTTGTAGGGACAAAAGGAGTGCGCTTGGGTCAGCGTGCCATCCAAGCTCGGATCACTCACTGGGGCAAGAAAAATGGAATTCAGCAGGGTGTCTATCCACATTTACTAAGGCACAGTTTTGCAACCCATCTTTTAGAAGCCAGCGGTGATTTACGAGCTGTGCAAGAATTATTGGGCCATAAAGACATTAGTAGTACACAAATTTATACCCATCTTGATTTTCAACATCTTGCAGAAACATACGATAAAGCTCATCCGCGATCTGGAAAAAAATAACGATGGACAATAAAAAAGCATATGACTTTGGTTACCAGGAGGTTACCGAAAAAGAAAAAACAGAAAAAGTTAGCACTGTTTTTGATTCTGTTGCCAACAAGTACGATTTGATGAATGACCTCATGTCTTTTGGGCTGCATCGATTTTGGAAAAAATTTACCATGATGCACACTGGGCTGGATAAGGGCATGTCTGCATTGGATGTGGCTGGTGGAACTGGTGATTTAGCATCCAATCTACACCGACAAGTAGGGGATCAAGGATTGGTTGTATTAACAGACATCAATTTTAATATGCTGCAAAAGGGCCGCTCCAAACTATTGGATCAGGGCAAACTTAACAATATCCAGTTGGTTCAAGCCAATGCTGAATTACTGCCTTTTCCAGATAACATGTTTGATTGTGTCACAATCGGCTTTGGATTGAGAAATGTAACCCGCAAAAAGAAGACCTTGGCTTCAATTTTGAAAAGTATCAAACATGGGGGGCGTTTATTGATCTTGGAGTTTTCAAAACCGAACGAGCTCATCAGTCCATTGTATGATTTTTATTCTTTTAATGTTCTTCCAAAACTTGGTGAATGGGTTGTCAATGATGCTGGCAGTTATCAATATTTGGCAGAATCCATTCGCATGCACCCAGATCAAGAAAGTCTTAAAGATATGATGCAGGAAACTGGTTATGTAAATTGTGAATATTTTAATCTAAGCGGTGGTATTGTTGCGTTGCACGTAGGCCATAAAATTTGATGTTTATTTGGACACAAAAATGAACCAATTTAAAATACTAGCTCGGATACTGAAGATCCAGAAAATATTGGTTTACTATCATCTAGATGATCTGATTGAAGACATTCCTGTCTTGAAGCCGCTGCAATGGTTTTTTTATCTGTCTCCAAAGAGATGGTTAAGAAATAAGAGTAAGGAATCCAAGGCCGAACGGATTAGGAAAGCACTGGAAACATTAGGTCCGTTGTACATTAAATTTGGTCAATCTCTCTCAACCCGTCCTGATCTTCTTCCCCCTGATATTGCTGAAGAATTGGCTAGGCTGCAGGACAACGTCCCTGCTTTCCCTCCTGAACAAGCACAACTAGAAATTGAAAATGCATTTGGTCAGCCGGCTGAGAAAGTCTTCAAATCATTTGATGCCACAGCATTTGCCTCAGCATCCGTTGCCCAAGCTCATCTTGCTCAACTGCAGACAGGAGAAGAAGTGGTGGTGAAGATTTTGAGACCAGGAATCTTGGCCGCTATTGAGCAAGACATGGAAATACTATTTCTAATAGCTAAGTTGGTTGAAAAATATTCTCAAGAAGGTAGAAGATTAAAACCTCTTGAGGTGGTTGGTGATTATCAGAAGACTGTTCACAACGAGCTTGATTTAATGAGAGAGGCTGCGAATTGTGCACAAATAGGTAGAAACTGGAAAGACTCTGACATAATTCGTGTTCCCGAAATACATTGGGATTTCTGTCGTCAAAACATTTTAGTCCAAGAGCGTATTCACGGCATACCTATCAATAATATAGATGGATTATCAGAAGCAGGAGTTGATATTCATCAGCTTGCAATAAACGGAGTAAAGATATTTTTTACCCAAGTATTTCACCACAACTTGTTTCATGCAGATATGCATCCGGGCAATGTTTTTGTAGATATTTCAGATCCCAAGAATCCAAAATATGCGGCAGTTGATTTTGGAATTGTTGGTAGTCTTGAAGATAAAGACCTACGTTACCTTGCTAGGAATTTTGCAGCTTTTTTTGAACAAGACTACAACAAAATTGCTCATGGTTTTCTTGATGCAGGATGGGTGCCTAAGGATACAAGAATAGATGAATTTGAAGCCTCAATTAGAACCGTATGTGACCCAATATCTGACAAGCCGCTGAAAGATATTTCATTTGGTCAATTGTTATTCCAGCTTTTTCAAACTGCCAGACAATTCAAAATGGAAAACCAACCACAGTTGGTGCAACTGGAAAAAACATTGCTTAATATTGAAGGATTAGGAAGACAGCTTTACCCGGATTTGGATTTAGTAGCAGCTGCCAAGCCCATTTTAGATGACTGGCGTGACAAACAGATGGATCTGAAAACTTTGGTTAAAAAATTACAGCATGATGCACCCCAGTTTAGAGAAACGTTGGAAAATTTACCTAAGCTTGCACGGAAACTGCTTGAAGAAACAGGCCAATCAAGACAAATCCAGCCACCAACTATAGATGTAGGCATTATTTTTAAAAGCCTTTATCTCAGTATCATTGGAATGGCTCTTTTTATATCAGGAATTATCTTGCTAGCAATCAAATCAGTCACTTATTGGTTTGCTTGGATCATGGTAATCTTCGGGGTAGGGATAACAATTAGAGCAAAACCAAAATAATAAAAAAGGGGTTGTAACAAACATTGAATTCATTGCTCACAATTGAATCTGTATTGAAACCAATTAAAAAATCATTGGGAGAAGAAGACTACCATGAGCCTTTGGAGATTCTTTTGCGGGATCTATCTGAAGAATCCAATTTACAACCCCATGGATACCTTGGAATTCGGCAAAATGTCATCGGTAGACTCAAGGTAAGGGCAAACATCAATGAGATTACAACCAATAAATCATTACCTCCTCCTGCCACTCCGCTAATTGTTTCAGGTCTTCCCCGATCGGGAACAACATTTCTTTTTGATTTATTGGATACTGACAACAATCAGAGAAGCCCGTTAACCTGGGAGATATTTAACCCACTACCATTGGCAAAAAATGAAGCAACAAAAAAGGCAAGAATATTAAAAACCAATGCGCAATTGGCCATTATTAAATCCTTGGTCCCTGATTTAAACGACCTTCATCCTCTTAATGCGAGCCTTCCAGAGGAATGTCAGCAAATCACCACTATTTCTGTAAGAAGCATTGCTTATGCTCTTATGGCGAGGACACCAAACTATAAAAAGTACCTAAAAACATGTGATTTTTCTTCTGCCATGCTCTGGCATGCAAGATTTTTGCAGGTGCTAGAACAAACCAATACTCCGATCAGATGGTTGCTGAAAGATCCCACTCATGTGCATCATATTCCAGAATTATTGTCCGCTTATCCCGGTGCTTATTTTGTTTTTATCCATAGGAATCCGACAACAACAATTCCTTCAATATGCAGCCTTAGTGCAAAAATTACTTCCGCTTTATCGACACACACTGATAAAGAAGAGATTGGAGAAAGCCTACTGGATTATTGGGTTCACGCCATAGAAAAAGGTTTAGAAGACAGAGCTGCAATTCCGGATAACCGGATATTTGATATACAGTTTAGAGATTTTATCTCAGACCCCATGGAACACATTAGAAGAATGTACGCTCATTTTAGCTTTGAGTTGAATCAATCAAATGAAGAAAATATGCACAATTTCTTGACCGCTGATGCAGCGAATAAAAAGTCTAGCCACACATATACTTTGGAAGAGTTTGGGCTCAAAGAAAAGCAAGTCAGGGAAAGATTTAAAGAATATACAACTCAATTTGATCTTTGAAGAACAAGGGTTGAAAACAATTCAATAAGGAGAGAATCATGTTTCCAAAAATGCGCCGGATTGTTACCGGTCACAATGAAAAGGGTCGGTCGGTTGTGATGATTGATGGTCCGCCTCCTCATTCAGTCGGACGTGAAGAAGGCGGATTGTTTGAAATCTGGAATACAGACGGGAACCCCGTTGATTCCACAGACCCCACAGACCGGGTAGAGCCTAAAGTAAGATTGTCACCGCCAGCGGGCGGCACCAAATTCAGATATTTTGCAATGGCACCGACGCCTGCAGGGGCGACACGTGAAGAGCTGGAAGCAGGCATGGCAGCGGCCTTTGAACAAATTGATGCAACCCACGAAAGGCCTGACACAACACGCCACCCCGGCATGCACAAAACCAAAACCATCGATTATATTATTCTCTTGTCTGGCAGTGTCACCCTGCTTCTTGATGATGATGAAGTGCAGCTACAACCGTTTGATGTGGTGGTTCAACGTGGTACCAATCATGCTTGGGTGGTGGACGGTACAGAATCGGCACTGTTTATTGCCGTTCTGATCGACTCGGAGATTGTTGAGTAGCAACTTGTTTTCTTGTTTGTATGCTACCTCACTTGGGCTCTCAGCCCGGTTAAAAATTCAGCTGGTGGTTGTCCCGATTCAATGGCTTCGAGCAATGCAGAGCCAACAATGATCCCATCCACATAGGGTTCCAACAAAGCAACATCTTCTGCGGTTCTCACCCCGAAACCAGCACAAACCGGTATCGTTGCTAGCTCTTGGACTTGCTCCAGATAACCGGTAACCGTGTCGGGCAAACCATCAGCTCCACCGGTGACGCCTTTGACAGTCACCGCATAAAGAAATCCAGAGCTCATGGCAGCCACCTTGGCAATCCGCTCCGCAGGAGATGCCGGTGTCACCAATTGAGTTAAGCCCAGATTGGCCTCATTCAGCGCGTGTCGAAAATCGCTTCCTTCCTCGATGGGTAAATCTGGGACGATAAAACCATCCACCCCTGCTTCCAGAGATTGATGAACTAGTGCTTCGTAGCCAAAAACAAACAACGGGTTCAGGTAACTCATCAAGATAACCGGTTTATTGACTTTAATCGTTTGCAACTGCTGCAAAATCCACTGCAAACGAACACCGCTCTCGATAGCCTGATGGCTGGATCTTTGGATGGTGACACCGTCGGCCATTGGATCGGAAAACGGCACCCCTATCTCAATGACATCAGCGGCTTCGGACAGTGACAAAACCAGGTTGGAGAATTCATTTTTCTCCGGATAGCCAGCGGTAATAAAGGGAATAATTGCTGTTCCTTTTGCAGAAGCACTCAAAATGCTTTGCTCGATAAATTCACTGCCAAACATAAAATCTATTCCTCAAAAAAAAGATCTTTGTGCATCTTGCTTAAAGTCGGCATGTCCTTGTCACCTCTTCCTGATAACCCGATCAGGATTGTTTTGCCCGGATTCTGAGCCGCCCATTTTCGGGCTCCGACAAGTGCATGAGCGCTCTCCAAAGCGGGCAATATGCCTTCCGCAGCACAACATTCGCGAACCGCCTCAAGCGCTTCCTCATCCGTTGCAGAAATATAACTTACTCTGCCAATGGACTGCAAGAACGCATGCTCCGGTCCGACGCCAGGGTAATCCAGTCCTGCCGAAACGGAATGGGTCTCCTGCACCAACCCGTCTGCATCGTGCAGTAACATCGAGTAACTCCCATGCAAAATCCCAGGCTTGCCAGAAGCCAATGTTGCCGCGTTTTCGCCCAAAGAATCACTTTTCCCTCCTGCTTCAATGCCTACCAGTTCTACCTCTGTGTCAGCCAAAAAAGCATGAAAGATGCCAATGGCATTGGATCCCCCTCCAACACAGGCAAATACTGAATCCGGAAGATTTCCAGTGACTTTAATGATTTGTTCCCGTGCTTCTTTACCAATAACCGATTGCAGCTCTCTGACCAACAGTGGGTAGGGATGCGGACCGACAACAGAACCGATAATGTAATAGGTGTCGTCTGGATGGGCCACCCAATCGCGAAAAGCCTCATCAATGGCAGCACGCAATGTTTTATCGCCTGCATCGACAGGAATAACTTCGGCTCCAAGCTGCAACATCCGATCCACATTGGGTGATTGTCGTTCTATATCCACACTTCCCATGTAAACCACACAAGGAATACCAACACGGGCACATGCAGCAGCAGCAGCAACACCGTGTTGACCGGCTCCTGTTTCTGCAACCACCCTCTTTGCGCCGAGTCGCTTTGCCAACAAAGCTTGGCCCAAAGCGTTGTTGATTTTATGAGCACCCGTATGAGTCAAATCTTCACGTTTAATGTAAACATTGGCTCCCCAAGCTGCACTCAGCTTGCCAGCGAATGTGAGACCAGTGGGTCTGCCTGCCCATTGTTGCAATTCCTGGGTGAGTTCATCTCGGAAGGAATCATCATTCAAAAATTGTTTGACGCCTTTTTCAAGTTTTTTCAAAGCTGGCATCAATGTCTCTGGAGCAAATTGACCCCCAAACGGACCAAAGCGACCGTTCTCGTCTGGGAACTCTCCTCTTAATAATTGATTCAGTAGTTCGGTTGACTCTTTATTTTTCATGGTCTCGGTTCCATTCATAGTCTCGTACAATATTAATAAATTCTCTGATTTTTTGAACGTCTTTAACGCCTGGCTCACTTTCAACGCCCGAACTGACATCAACACCTTGGGGTTGAACAACCTGCAACAAACTTGCCACATTTTTTGGATTCAAGCCACCTGCGAGAATTATAGGCGAGTGACGGGCAACCTCCATTGCACGACTTGTATTGACCAACTCTCCGACCCCGCTGTTCTTGCCCTCAAACAAAGACAACACACGCGGATCAATGTCACTAGGATCAAATTCTGGAAAATCACGGTAAACCTTCAGGGGACGACATCCTTCGGGCAAATTCAGAGATGCAAAATCCTCAGCGTCAGTTTGCAAATAATCGGCTGGAAACTTGTCAAAAACTTCCTGCACCTCAGCATCACTTGGATGCAGCATCACCGCGGTAGTTTTTACCTGTTCTGGAATGGGTTCAGACAGTTCTCTTGCCTGCTCAGGAGAAATACATCTTGGAGACATCTTGGCAAAAACAAAACCAATCAGATCGGCACCCGTTTGCACAGCAACATCCACCGATTCTTGAGTCGTCAAACCACAAATTTTGATCAATGTTTTCATGGTTTGGCAACCATCATCTTGCGGGCAAATTGTTTCATCTCATGCAACTTCGCTGTTGGCTTGTTGGACTGCATCAAAGCTGTACCGATCAATGCGGCGCCAAAGCCCATCTCAATCACACACTGCAGATCTTCCAAGTTGTTTACCCCGCTTTCAGCGACACAGATTGTGTTACTCGGTAAATCAGTTGCCAGTTTCTCAAAATTAGAGAAATGAACTTCCAAAGTATTCAAATCACGACAATTAACACCGACTAGGAGTTGCTCACTCTGGTCTGCAAACATTGTCAAAATACGGGTGGCCAAATGCAGTTCTTTTTTGGTAAATGCTTCAAGTAAAACAAACATTCCATGATCGATGGCTCTTTGGATCATTGCTCGTATCTGGCCTTCATCTACAATTGCGAGAATAATGAGAACACCGTTTGCACCGTGATACCTGGCTTCCGATACCTGATAAGGGTGCACCAAGAAATCTTTACGCATCACTGGAATACTGTGCTCAAGGCCTGCAACAAGCTGTAAGTCCTCCAACCTTCCCGAAAATTTTGAGGGCTCTGTTAGAACCGACAGCAAGCTTGCGCCACCATCGATATAGCTCATGGCCTGTTGCTCTAAATCAAAACTCTCTGCAGCAAGCCGGCCCATGGATGGTGATTGTTTTTTGATTTCAGTGATAATGTGAAAATCATTGCTTGGCAAATTTATTGGCTCCAAGACTTCCTTGCCCTCGCAGAGAGAAAGAAGATCTTTCTCAGCCAAACTATCAGTAGCGCCTTGAAAGCGATTGAAGCTTCCTTTTGCCATATTCTTTAAAAAATTCTCAGTCATGTTGTCTGGATAAATCTATAGAACTTAATCCGGTTGCATCAGATTATGGATAAAATCTGCAGCAGTCCCGTTCTCAATGGTTTCTTTTGCCTGCTTCACCCCTTCTTCAATACTGGTTGCAGCTCCTGTCAGTTCGAGTGCCAATGCCGTACCAAGCATCAATGCATCGCGATGTGCGTTCTGGTCTTTGTTTTCGAAAACATTGAGCAAAGATTTAGCATTGTACTGTGCGCTGCCTCCCTGTAAGTCTTCACCACTGCACTTGGGTATACCGAATTCTTGTGGATCTCTGGTTGCAAACTCAATGTTGTTGGGTGTCACATCATATATTTCAAAAGGACAAACAGGCGTTGGTTCATCCCAACCGTTGCAGCCGTGTATAACAAAGGCACGCTCAATGTTCATACCGGACAAAGCACTTGCCATTAATTTAGCCATTGCAGAACTAAACGCACCTAAGAGATAGTGTGTGGGCTGAGCTGGATTGGTTAATGGTCCTAAAATATTAAACACGGTTCTTATACCCAACGCTTGCCGAATAGGCGCAATATTTTTCATTGCTGGATGAAAAAAAGGCGCAAACAGAAAAGCAAAATCATACTTATTTAACAAACCACGAACTGCTGCTGCATCTGCAGCAAGAGTTATACCTAAGGCTTCTAAAACATCCGCACTACCAGACTTACTTGAGACAGAACGATTGCCATGTTTTGCCACCTGCAACCCAGCTGCAGCAGAGAGAAGCGCTGTCCCAGTTGATAGGTTGAAACTGTTGGAACCATCTCCACCCGTACCAACAATGTCAATGGTTGTCTGCTCAGGATCCAATGAGACAGGAATTGCCACATCCCTCATGGCTCTGGCAAAACCTCTAACTTCTTCGGCAGATTCACCTTTGATCCTCAATGCGGTTAATAACGCACCTGCCAAAGGTGGTGCAACAACCCCTTCTGCTAACTCGGTCATTAAATTATAGGCTGAATCTTCGACTAAATCTTTACCGCTCAAAAGCGTTTCTAATATTTGATTAGCTGTTTGTGACATGCCTCACTACCTCTTCGTTAAATCTTCAAAAAATTGCTCATTAAATGTTTCCCATTTGGAGTCAGTACACTCTCCGGGTGAAATTGCACCCCCTCAACAGGCAAATTACGATGGCGCACTCCCATCACTTCGTCATCCTCTGTTTGTGCACTCACAGTTAAAACTTCCGGAATAGTATCTTTGTCTGCAGCGAGCGAATGGTATCGACCGGCTTCAAAGGAATTGTCTAAATCTGTAAATATTGTTAAGCCATCGTGCTGAATGATCGACGTCTTTCCGTGCATCAGACGTTTAGCATAAACAATGTCTCCGCCAAAATGCTCGACGATACATTGATGCCCCAAACAAACTCCTAAAATTGGAATTTTATCTTGAAATACTTCAATACAAGCCAAAGAGACACCTGCATTTTCTGGTCGGCCTGGACCTGGGGATATGACCAAATGCGTGGGTTGCAAGCGTTCGGCTTCGTCAATGGCAATCTCATTGTTTCGATGCACGTCCACTTCGGCACCTAAGGACAAAAAGGCTTGCACCAAGTTGTAGGTGAATGAATCGTAATTATCAATTAATAAAATTTTTGCCATCACATCTCTTCCACAGCCATTGCTAAAGCGGCTCTCAAAATTTCACTCTTTGCCAACACTTCTTTAAATTCATACTCTGGTGTGCTGTCAGCGACAATTCCACCCCCGGCTTGGAAACTATATCGTCCTTTGGAGAAAACAATCGTTCTGATCGCAATAGCCTGATCCATGTCTCCATTTTTTCCAAAGTAACCGACAGTTCCACCGTAGATTCCTCGTAAATCAGGCTCGATGGCATCAATAAGTTGCATAGCCCTAACCTTGGGTGCACCAACCAGTGTCCCAGCTGGGAATGTCGCAGCGAACAAATCAAATGCATCCTTCTCCTCCACCAACTCTCCCTGCACACCACTAACAATATGCATAACATGGCTGTAGCGCTCGATAGATTTGTATGGATCGACAACAATTGAACCCTCTTTTGCCACTCGGCCTAAATCATTTCTTGCCAAATCAACCAACATTACGTGCTCGGCATTTTCTTTTTCATCCTCAATCAAAGAATCTTCCAAGGCCTGGTCTTTAATCGGATCCTCGCCGCGTGGTCTTGTTCCAGCAATTGGTCGCAAAGATGCATGGCTGTTGTTGAGGCGCACCAATGCTTCTGGAGAAGAGCCCACAACTTGAAAATCTCCCACATCATAAAAAAACATGTAAGGAGAAGGATTGAGCAATCTCATGGCCCGATAAACTTGAAACGGGTCCAAATCACAAGTACCGCTGAATTTAATTGATAATACCATCTGATACACATCGCCCTCACGAATATGGTGCTTTGCTGTTTTAACCGCTTTATGGAATTCTGCTTCTGATAAGTTGGGTTCTGGATCGGAAAAAATATTCTTGTGCCCATTAATGGGTATTGGCCCTCTGAGCAGTTTGATGACCTGCTGCTTCAATTCTACGCGTTCACTCTCAGAGCCAGCATGCAACAAAGCTATTCTTCGAGTCAGATGGTCAAAGATAATCAGTGACTTTGGCGCGATATAGCTCCCATCCGGTGGATCTAAATCACAATCTTTGACAGTGGGCTTGGGTATATTTTCAAAATACCGTACCAAATCATAACTTCCGAAACCGACCAACCCTCCTGAGAAAGGCATCTTAGAGATCGCCGGTTTTAACTCAGGTAGCTCTTTAAGTACCTGTCGAAAACACTGCAAAAGTTCTTCAGTGGACTTTGGTGTTGACACTCTGTTCTCGCCAACATAAAACTTGCCATCCTTGATCACAATGCGACGAACTTCACCCAATCCGAGAAATGAATAACGGGCAAGGTGTGTCCCCCCCTCGACGCTTTCGAGTAAAAAGCTGGGGTTTAAAGGTTTCAATTTTAAAAATGTTGAAACCGGTGTGTCTAAGTCTGCAGAGATGTCAAAAGGTCGTTCCATGTCTTGTTTCATTCAAATAAAAAAAAACCCATCACCGAATCGGAGATGGGCAAAAACTTTGTTAAGTCTACTAGTTGTCCTAGCCCTCTCCTAGAGAAGGGCCCACCAACCGTTCTGATTTAACAATAACTTACTCATATTGTGGTGCAGTATTACCCGTCAGAGTGGAATCGTCAAGCATAAGATTGGGTTACATGGGGTATAGAAGAGGTAAAACGATAGACAATGTTAGCCACATAATCACAGCCAAAGGCAGTCCAACCCTGACGAAATCAGAAAAACGATAATCGCCTGCGCCCATAATCAACAAGTTCGTTTTATAGCCTATGGGTGTTACGAAACTCATGTTAG
>CAZWGB010000005.1:0-41497 GCA_964633465.1 uncultured Woeseiaceae bacterium
GATGGCTTATGTCGCAGTGATTATCCAGTCTCGATTAACAGAAATTAATGAATCATTAGAAGAAGCTGCAATGGATCTTGGAGCAAGGCCAGCGAGAGTGATATGGGATATTACCCTGCCAATAATATTCCCAGCTATGATCTCAGGATGGCTACTTTCGTTTACCCTTTCCTTGGATGACCTTGTCATTGCAAGTTTTGTGTCTGGGCCTGGTGCAACCACACTACCGATGTTGATTTTTTCAAAAGTACGCTTGGGGATTTCACCTGATATCAATGCATTGGCAACAATTCTGATAGCTGTCGTCACCATCGGGGTATCCATTGCGGGTTTGGTGATACATCAGCAAAGCAAAGCAAAAAAAGCGTAATTTTTTAGTAAAATAACGCTTTTAAAAATAAGAAAAATATGGCTACCAACGAACTTGCAGCCCTAAAAGCATCCTTCAATAGAGCGAAAGCTTTTTTGAATGCGGGTGATGCAAAAATGGCAGAAAAAATATGTCGTTCTGGATTGAAACAAATCACCAGCGGTGATCCAAATTTGCAAGTCTTACTTTGTGTAGCAATGATCCGCCAAGGTCGATCGGGTGCTGCAGTCAAGAGATTGAAGCACACACTTAGAATGTTTCCAGATTTTCCTCAGGCCCATGAAGAACTTGGCAATGCACTTCTGGGACAAAACAAACCAGAAAAAGCGATTGAGTCTTTTCAAAAAGCTATTGAACTTAATCCGACGAATGCCAGCGCGCTCATTAAGTTGGGGAAAATATTTTCGGCATTGGACCGACGTCAAGAAGCAGAAGAAGCATACAAAAAGGCTCTAAAGTTGGATCCAATACAAGAAAAACTGGCTTCTGCCGCTCAGTTGCTCAGACAAAATAAAATTGAGGAAGCTGAAAAAATCTGTCGACAAGCTCTGCGGGAAAAACCCGATGATGTTAATGGCTTGAGGTTGCTTGCCTCCATTGCGTCAAAACTTGAACAACAAGACGATGCCATTGTTCTTTTGGAACGGGCGGTAGAGTTAAAACCAAAATTTGCTGGTGCCTGGTCTGACTTGGCTGAAGCTTACTCAGACACAGATGAGTTCGGTAAAGCGCTTGATGCAGTTCAACGTGTGATAAAGCTTCAACCGGACCTCCCCTTTGGGTTCATGGTTCGTGGAGGTATTTTGACCAAATCAGGCGATCATGAAGGCGGTATAGCAGCTTATGAAGAAGCCTTAAAAATAGAACCTGACCATCTGGGTAGCAATATGGGCATAGGTAATGTTTTGAAGACAGTAGGACGCTTTGATGAATCTGTGGAAGCCTATAAGCAATGCATTAAAACACAACCATTGTTTGCAGAAGCCTATTGGAGTTTAGCTAATTTGAAAACATATCAGTTTGAAGCATCAGAAATTAAACAGATGGAAGAGCATGTAAAAAATGAAATGATGCAGGAAGAGCACAGGGCTTTTTTCCACATTGCTTTAGCAAATGCGAAAGAAAAAGAAAAAAAATATGATGAAGCTTGGCATCATTTTTTGGATGGCAATACCATGAGAAGATCAGGAGAAATATATGATGCCGTTCAAACTCAAGTAACTCATGATGAATTAATAAATACTTTCACAGAGGATTTTTTGATGCAAAAGAGAGGCTCGGTGGGCAATCAAAGCAATGCACCCATATTCATTGTGGGATTACCTCGGTCAGGATCTACATTGGTAGAACAAATTCTTGCGAGTCATAGCCTTGTAGAAGGGACTAAAGAACTGCCAGATCTGCCTCTATTGGGTCGTAAACTGACGAAATCAAGAGGCAGAGGGATTAAATATCCAAGTGCTGTAACCAGCATGAGCGATGCTGAATTTATAGAATTCGGTGAAAGTTACCTCACTACAACTAAACGATATAGAACTGGGAAACCCCGTTTCATTGACAAGATGCCCAATAACTTTGCCAACCTTGGTTTTTTGAAATTGATCTTACCCAATGCAACAATTATTAATGCAAAACGACACCCTCTTGATTGTTGCATTAGCTCCTTTAAACAACTTTTTTATAAAGGACAATCATGGAGTTATGACCTTTTTGAAATAGGGGAATATTACCTTGAATATGACCGAATGATGAAATACTGGCATACAGTTCTACCCAATGAGATTCACGACCTTGAATATGCAGAAATGATTAATAATCAAGAGAATACAACTAGACGATTGCTCGATTTTTGCCAATTGGATTGGGAGGAAGAATGTTTAAAATTTTATGAAACCAAACGGTCTATAAACACCGCGAGTTCAGAACAAGTCAGGCAACCCATCTACAAAGGAGCATTGAACTCCTGGCGTTTATACGAAAAACATATAGGACCACTGATTGAAATCTTGGAGCCCATTCTGTTGGAACTGCCAAAAGAAGACAGACCAAAATTACTTCAATAAAATTAATTCTACTTAGTTCAGAGATTTTGCTTTAGCTCTAATCTCAGGTGGTATGTAGTCAAAAATAAAAGTGATTCGATCATCCTGACCACGATTCATAACGCTGTGGGTCGATTGATTATTGACTTCGTAGACCCGCCCAAGCTGCAATTGATAAGGTCGACCGGCTATGGTGAAACGAACGTGTTCATTGGTTGTGATTGGAATGTGAATTCGGTGCGCAATGGCAAAGGAAGGATGTTTGTCTACGTGTGGCGTAATTCTTTCTCCTGCATATAGCTTTGCAGCGATAGCTCTGATAATCGTTCCGCCAGGCTCATAGAACCTATTGATGACATCTTGCATCACAGGAACAGCAACTTTTGCCAGACGATCCCAAGCTTGTTCTTTTGTAACCTTGATTTCAGGCCACCCATCACAGAATACAAGCATTAAAGAGCTGGTTTTCTTATGTACATCAAATATCTCCTGGCGAGTTTCATTCTCATGCCAAACCCCTTCATCAAGATTAATGATTGCGTCTCTTAAGGGCCCATAATCTATAGAACCTAAGTCTTTTAACGGTTGATCGATATTCATCCGGCTCTCCCTAAAAACACAACTCTTGGTGCATAAAATTAACTGTGCATGTTGCTTATTGTAAAAAAAGAACTTCGGCAGTCAACATCCGGTATTATTAGGCTATGCAGTTTACTATGAAAAAGTGTTGCCAACATTAAGTGGAGAATATTCGTTGCTTCAAAACAACATGTAACTCGTAAACCACTCTATAAATCCGCAGAATTCTTTGCTGCAAAGGCTTGTAATATAATCATGATGTTATACCATCACCTAAGTGTATTTTCTAAATCAGTTGGGAATTTAGAAAATCAGATAACAACATCTAATTTTGTATTGGGAATTAAAATTATGTCAGGCATAACGAGAACTCAAAAAATAACTACCGTTGCTGCGGCTGTAACCGCTGCTTTAACGGGATATTCAACCGCAGAGGCACAACTTGAAGAAATTATTGTTACCGCTGCGAAAAAATCTCAAAACCTACAAGACATTGCAGGATCGGTACAGGCGATCAGTGAAAATGAGCTTAAAAGAAACCAGGTAGTCACCTTGGAAGACTATGCCAAACTCATACCGAGTATGAGTTACGTAAATTATCTTCCGGGCACAGGTAAAGTCTATTTCCGTGGTATAGCAGACGATAATGGAACTTTCATATCAGAAGAATCGGTCGCTATGTACATCGATGAACAACCCGTTACTCAATCTGGAATTATGGTTGATGTTCGCATGGTTGATATTAACCGTCTCGAAGCTCTTTCAGGACCACAAGGCAGTCTCTATGGCTCCAGTGCCCAATCGGGCACCCTCCGTATCATCACCAACAAACCTGACCCCAGTGGATTTGAAGCCAATGTTGATGTAACAATGAAAGCATCTGCTGTTAACCCTAGAAACGAAGATAGTTTCAGTGTTAGTGCAATGGTCAATGTGCCTGTTAGCGATAACTTTGCCATCAGAGTAGTAGGGTTTACTGCAGAAGACGGAGGTTTTATTGACAACATAGAAGGTGTCAGTGCTCGGTTTGGTTTAAACAAAAATACCGATTTTGACCCCAGTGCAGTTCATGAAGATGTCAACTCTTTCAAATCAGACGGTGGACGTATTTTCGGCAGATGGGAAACCGATGGTGGTTATATCCAAGCGGGTATTTCTGCTCAAAATAATCAAGCTGATGGTTACAACTATTTTGATCCAACAATAGGTGATTTGCAGAAAATTTCCTTCTTTGAAGAACCTCGCAGTGATGATTGGACACAACTGTCTCTGACTATTGAACATGACCTGGGTTGGGCAAAATTAATTTCAGCCACCTCCTACTTTGACAGAGATATTCACTACGTCAATGATCGTAGCGTTTATTCGAACTACTTTGGAACCTTCTGCTACTACTACAATGGCTATCCAGCTGGCTGGAGCAAATATTGTTTCCAACCCGTCGGTGTTGCCTACTGGTACAACGACGCAATTGGACATCAAACATTGGACCAATGGAACAGTTCCAAAACCCAGGAATTCAGACTTTCCAACCAAACAGATGATTTGGATTGGGTAGTTGGACTGTTTTATCAGGAACGAGAAGAAGGCTGGGATTTTCATACAATGACCGAAGGCTATGCAGATTCTGTAGGGTTTCAAAATCGTCTGAATTACATCACCTACTACCTTCCTAACAGACTTCCTGTTGCCCCAACCGATGTCTGGTGGTCGTCCTACGATAGAACCACATGGGAGACCATGGCTGTTTTTGGCGAAGTCAATTATCGATTTGATGAGGACTGGGAGCTTACTTTAGGCGGACGTTATTTTGACCGTGAAGCGGACAAGGCTTATTGGGTTGAAAATCCAGGCGGTGCTCTAACTGCTGATGGAATTCTGCCTAAGAATAAACGAGATAATCCAAGCAACAGTGACTTTGTGCCGAAAGTAAGTATCAAATACAATCTGAGTGAAGATTCATTGGTTTACGCTCTCTATTCCGAAGGCTACCGACCGGGTGGAGTTAATCGTGGTCGTTCATCAGCTCCGATTTATCCGGATTCTTACGAAGCTGACTTCTTATCGAACTATGAATTTGGCTACAAGGCAACTCTATTGGATGGCAGGTTCAGACTGAACTTGACTTACTTCACCATGGATTGGGAAGATTACCAAATTGAATTGGTGGATCCAAGTAACTTGCCTTGCGGTTCTGCAGAAGCTTATCCTGCTCCGCAATGTGGACAGCCATGGCAGAAAGTGGTTGCCAACTTAGGTGACGCGGGGTCAGACGGACTTGTGATGGAAGTTCTTGCTTTGGCCAATGAATCAACAGAAGTGGGCTTCAACGCTCAATGGGTTACAGCGGAGACCTCATCACCGCTTGCAGACGGCAGTGCGCCTTCAGGTTCTCGATTACCACAAGTACCTGAATTCAAGGGCAACCTCTGGCTAGAAAAAAGTATCCCAATAGGCTTTATGGGTGCCGACGAGTCTTTCTTCAGAGCATCCGTTGCCTATACTGGGGACAGTGTAAGCGCAGTACAACCAGGTTATTCATTTCTTCAAAAGTCCTACACAATCGTTGATGTGAAGTATGGGATAATTGGTGACGATTGGGAAGCATCTATCTTTGTCAGCAACCTTACTGATGAACGAGCTGAAATAGCTGTTAACGATTGGTACTTTGACTATTTCTTTGGAAGAGGAAGGCAATACACTAACCGTCCAAGGGAATTTGGAATACGATTCACCAAAAGCTGGTAAAACTTAATTAAGAATCAAAAAAGACCCCATTTATACATGGGGTCTTTTTTATTTTTAATAGCTATATACAATAGGGACTAAGTACAAATCCACTTAAGGCAGAAAATGAAATCTTTTACTTGCTACAGTCTAGTTTCTATATTTTTATTTGTATTTATGGGTTATTCTGCTTCCACATTTTCTTCTCAAAACTATCCAGACAGTGATGTATCAACAATCGAAGAAATAATTGACGCGTATTACGAAGTAATATCGGGTCCTCAAGGATTCAAATATGATGCTGAAAAGGACGGATTTCTCCATGCACCCAACGCGATAATTACCCGATTTAGTGAGACAGGAGAATTCCAACGTCACACACTATCGGATGAACAATTATCATTATTAGAACCTTATCTAGAAGGTTTCTATGAGGTCGAAATAAATCGGATCATCGAAGAGTATGGAGATATCGGACATGTATGGAGCACATTTGAAATGCGAAAGTCACCAGATTCTGATGCATTTATGAGAGGCATTAACAGTATTTCTTTATATTACAAAGAAGACCGTTGGTGGATTGCATCGTGGTCTACTCAAAATGAAACTGACAAGGAAATACCAGAAAAATATTTACTAAATAATAACCAATGAAAAAACAATCAAAAATTAAAACCGGTCCCTATGACTCATTAAGAGCTTATATGGAAGCTATTGAAACCTATGGCAATGTAATGAAAATTAAGGAGATTGATCAGGATGCCTATGAACTGGCTGGACTAATGTACAAGCTTGTTGATAAGCACGGGTGGTTGGGTGCACCTGCTGTTGTAGTTGAAAAGGTGAAGATAGATGGTAATTGGATGAAAGGTCCAATTATCGTTAATCAATATGGTTTGGCTGCACATGAAGCAATGGCCGTTGGGGTGCCAATCGAAGAAATTAGCAACGATCAGATTGAAAATTTCAAAAAAGCACTGAAATTGGTAATGGATCTTGGTGAAATACAGCCTATCAAACCGGTTGAGATCGAAAGACATCAAGCCCCTGCTAAAGAAATCACTCTAAGAGATGAAGAAATTAATGTCCTTGATTTTCCATTTTTACAAAGTAACCCAGGGGACAACGGACGTTTCATCAATACCGGCAACTTAGTATTGATCGACCCAGAAAAAGGCAGGAATGTTGGCACCTACAGAATGCAAATTAAGGGACCTAGAAAGATAGGTATCAATCCAGAAAGGAAACAACATGGCTGGGAATTTTTGATGGGTATGAAAGAGCGAGGTGAAAAAGTGGCCCAAGCAGCTGTGGTCTTGGGAACTGATCCAATTATTTTTGCCATGAGTAGCTCTAAAACTGCACGACTTGGTCAAGACGAATTGGAAATTGCAGGTGGATTTAAAGGTCGGCCTGTTGAAATCGTTAAATGTGAGAATAGCGACATCACTGTGCCTGCTCATGTTGAAATGATCATAGAAGGTGAAATACCTTTGGACGATATGGAAGAAGAAGGCCCCTTTGGAGAAATGTATGGTTACATGGGCTTACCGCATGCTGAGCAGTTTTATATGAATATTAAAACCATAACACATCGCAAAAACCCCTTGTTTGTAAATCAATTTACAGGGGTTACCAGGGGTTTTATTACCACCCCCAGCGAAGCTAGTTCAACCAGGAATTTTAGGAAATTTATTCCTGAACTTGTTGGTGCTCATGGCCCACCTGAATTCACAGGTTTTTTCTTTATTAGCATTGATAAAACAAAACCACGCCAAGCGGTTGAAGTAGCAGAAAAACTCAATTTTTTACCCATTTCAAAAATCATGGTGGTTGTAGATAAAGATGTAAATATTCATGACCCCATGGAGATGATTGCAACTGTGGGTGCTCGCTGGCAACCTCACCCGGGCGGAAAAATTATAGAAGAAGGACCTGGTTTTTTTCTCGATCCTAGTGCTAAAACTAGAGGTCGATCCTCCAAAATCATTATCGACGCCACTCGACAATGGCCAGAAGAAAGTGGGCCCGATCCATATCCTAAGTTAAACCGAGAACATCTTTTGGATCATAATCCTGATATCTTTGAATTGATTAAGGAAAAATGGGGGCATTTACTTTAAGGTTTTAAACTATATTTAAGGAGAAAAAAATGTCTGAAGAATCAAGTCTAGTAAGATTTACAGAGGGAGATGTTTTCGTCGGTGCCACAATCTTAAACAACCCAGATGACGACCATGCTGGAAATGGTCGAATTATCCAATTTGATGAAAATCTAAACCAAAAAGGCATTTTATGGACACAAGATACAACCCACCTAGTGCAGGGTTTAAAATTTGATCCAAAACAAATTCTCTGGGCCTTTGACAGCCAAAATTATTCCGTTATTAAGGTTGACAATAATGGGAATCAACTTCCAAAAACTGATTTTGGTAAACGCTCATATTCGAACGTTAGTTTTGCCAAGGATGGAACACTTTTTCTGGGCGAACATTTGGTTGGTGATGAATCCAACAACAAGGCATTGGAAGGACCAAGAAAATTAGAAACAGTTCTGCCTTTTATGCCCGGAACTGAAAAATATGGTGACGGTAACATTTATAAATTTACCGAGGATGGTGAACTGCTAGATACCTTTGAAACCGAAACTCACGGAGGCATGCCTGGGTTTCTTGGAGTTACCGCCTCTACTATCAGCCCCGACAATGCAAAAATAATTTATATTTCTGAGCTGGGCAATCGAATTTTTCAATTTGATTTAATGAATCGTAAACAAATGGATGACCTGCTGACCTATGCACCTGACAGTGGTGACATGGTGATTGCCATCAGCTACGCTCCCAATGGTGACTTATATTCAATTAAGGCAAACTTTAGGGCAGGATTTAGCTTGTGTCGTCATGATGCAGAAACTGGAGAAATTTTCTCCACCATGGATCTTCCAGGCCCAGGTTGGGCCGCTTTAACTTTATCAAAGGATGAGGAATCAGCCTATATAGGTAATTTTTTCAATGGTCTGCTGGGCAAATTTAATTTGTCTTCTGGAGAAATGACCGCCAGTGCTGAAACCAATGTAGAGCGATCTCTGGCTGGTGTTGCAGAATTTTAAAACCAATCTTTAGTCTTTTTACCAAGGAACCTGTTTACCCTTGTAACTGAGGTACGCGCCAGTAGTTTCTATGGTGAGAGTATCGATGTTCCTCATCATATCGGAAACTGCAACTTCGGTTTTTCTCAGAGGAAATCCCATCGCAGCCAAACTAGCCATGAAATCTGTACCCGTTGCACCGGGATTAACCATAGCTACTATAATTCCTCTGTCCTTCAACATGTAGGCGAGATTGACCATTACCATATTGAGCGCCGATTTACTTGAACGATAAAAGAATAACCTGCCACCTCGCTTGAAAACATTACTGATTGACCCTTCGCTGCTTGAAACGGTGATAATTTTCTTATGTTGGCTGTCTCGAACATGTGGGTAAAATGCCTCAGCCATTTTCAGTGGACCGATGGTGTTGGTTTCCAAAACTGCATTGTATGCCTCATAATCAAACCGTCCAAAAATTTGTTCTCTTTGGCCACCAGATATGCCTGCATTATTCAACAATATATCAATGAGAGTGTTGTTGTATCGTTCAGCTAAAAGATCAATTTGATTGTGATCACGGACATCTAGCTTATCGATAATCAATAAGTCGGGATACTCTGCTTGTAATGTTTTGAGATCGTCTGCGGTTTCTGGCTTTCTGCATGTTGCAATAACTCTCCATCCTCTTGCCAAATACTGTTTTGCAAATTCAAACCCTATTCCACGATTTGCACCGGTAATTAATGTCGTTGGAATGTATTCATCAGCGTGACTTGAATCCGCTCTTATGGCAAGGCTTGAAATCAAAAGCATAGAAGTCAACAAACAAAGACTTAGAGTTTTAATTATCTGGTTTGGAAATTCATTACTCTCAAGTTTTTTACTCATTGTATACTCCCTTTTTTGATTTTATTTTATAACGACTGAACTGAATCTTTACATTTTTTTTAAACTAATAATATAAACTCTCACCGATTGCTTGTCAGGGAAGTTGGTTCTGAGCATCTAATTTTTTCGCAACAATTGTGATTACGATAATGCATGGTATTAAGACTAAAACTCCAAGGTAAAGAGGCGCATTTACTCCAAGCAAACCAAAGACAGCACCAGCAGCAAGTGGTCCTGATATTCTTCCAAGCCAAGAACTAGACTGATATACACCTAAAACAAATCCTTTTTCTTTATCACCAGCAACTTTTGAAACAAAGCTTGAAGTTGCTGTTCCAAAGGCAGCACCGCATGAGGCCGCTAGAGTTAATCCAAGCATCATAATTATCCAAGATGGTGATTGAGCCATGATTAAAAGCCCTATTGCGTAACCAAAAAAAGTCAGCCGAATTACTCTTGCTTCACCCAAAATAGGTACAATTTTCCCTACTACCGTAGCTTGGACCAAAGTAACAATTAGACCAATATAGGTCATGCTGTAACCAACCTCCATGGGTCCCCAAGTGAACCTTGATTGTGTCCAAAGTGGAAATATTGTTTCAAATGTCCCGGTAACAAACATCATTGCAAGAGCTAAAAAAATAATTTCCATTAAAATTGGTCTTTTAAAAACCAAACCCCAATTTTTCAACAGCGATGGACTTGATTTTGTTCCAGTATTTCTGTTTTTCTGACTCAAGCTTTCCTTTAAAAAGAACAAAGTTGCCACACCAGTAGCAAAGGAAATGCAAGCAGCTACGAGAGCCGGATAAAAAATGCTTGCGCTACTGGCATCCTGCCCACCCAATAAACCACCTAGTGCTGGACCAATCATAAAACCAATGCTCACGCTCGCGCCGATGTATCCCAGCCATTTTGCTCGTTTCTTTTCATCGGTAGAATCAGCTACATAAGCCATTGCTGTCGAAATATTTCCTGAAATCATCCCGCCAAATAATCTTGCTATTGCCAGCATCCACAAATTCGAGGACAGCGCTAACCACACAAAACATATACTTTGACCAAAAATACTGATCAGTAAGACTGGCTTTCTTCCGATACGATCACTTAATCTACCCCAAATTGGGGTACCAATAAATTGACCCATTGAGTATGTAGCAATAATAACGGTTGCTATGGCAGGGGTGGCTCCTAAATTTTGTGCATAAAACAAAAAAGCTGGCAACACCAATCCAAAACCAACGGTTGCTAGCCCCGTTATGAAGCAAAGTATGATCATTCAGATTAAGACAAAGGTATCTTGTCGAGTACCCAACCTTTCTGTTTGTTTCTCCCTGGTGAAGGGATTGCATAGGCTTTCTTGCCATTATTGGCATCAACTTTTTTGCTGTTTATTTTCCATCCCTTTTTCTTCCAACCATCCAGTAATTTCCGATACCTGATACAAGGTTCATCGGCTGGAACAAGAAATTCTTTGGTATTCGAAGCAGGTGTTAAAACCGGATTTAGCTTTTCAAGAATTGCAATGTCTTGTCTTGCAATCACCATACAGCGATCCGCGATTGCTTGGTCCATATTTTCATCAAGCATCATTTTCCGCATATTAACCAAGAAAATCTTAACGTGATCCTGTTCTACAGGACACTCGAACATGTATTGCCTGAATTCTGAATTTTCATTGAAGACAATATAAGTCCACATTTGGTTCGGCCCAACAATCCCTGATCCTGCCATTCGTTCATCGCTTGCTTCTTTTATTTGAGGGCCTTCTTTTGTTGAAGCTGGTGATTTGAAAGCATGCCAAAAGCCAAAGCCCCATTTTTTCTCGCCAAACATATTGTCAACAAAATCGAGGTCATTAACTTGATAATCTTCATCTGCTCCTTCATGGCCGTGAGTAGGATGCACGAACTCATTGTGAGCCGCATCAAGACCATTCTCAATCGAGCGTTCAAAATTTATGTCAGCTTCATAGGTTATCCAATTAGCTCGCCAAGACTCTGGATCTTCCAATTCTTTTATTGGCATAATTGGTGGTCTTTTTTTCTCCTCCAAATCACCCAAGAAAGTAAATACTATGCCATTTTGCTCCTGAGTTGGATAAGCATCCACGCGTGTCCTTTTAGGAATCTTGGCCTCTTTGCCTAAAGATGGAATGCGACGACAATATCCCTCACCATCATAGCGCCACCCATGATAAGGGCACTGAATGCAATCATCTTTGATGACCCCTGCTGATAATGCTCCACCTCGATGTGGACATGTATCACTGAGAGTATGAGCTTGACCTTTTGAATCCCTAAATACGACAAAATTTTGCCCGAGTATTCTTGCTCTAATGGGTTCGTCCTTTAGCTCTTCACTCAGTGCAGCTGGATACCAAAAATTTATATACATTTTCTATTATTTTCTAAACATCAAATATTGGTCATTCGGTTAGATAGTTTAATATAATTCTATAGGTACTAACAAACGTTGGCAGATTTAATACGAAAAATATGCATTAAAAGATTCAAAAAATTAAGTAGTATGAGATTATTATTCAATTAATTTGGATGCAAATGGATCAATCGTAATTGGAGAGGTGAATAAAATGGCAATGATGCAAGGAAGCAATAGACCAAGGAATGTAAATCAAAAAACTGAGTCTCCAGTTAGTAATAAAGCAATGAAACCAGAGAACCTTGCTCCACCGACCGGAATGGAGGGCAGAGAAGAAGATCTAGCAAAAGCAATGCAAATGCTGGTGAAAACTATAAAAATTCAACAGCCCTATCCTCACGACACCAATGATGCATTACTAAAAGCCCATCTCAATGCCATTCAATTTGCCAAAAACCAGGGCTTGCTTGAGGAACTGGTCGCGCATGATAGTGTAACGATGCAGCCCATTTTGAGACGGTGCAAAGCAATGATTGAAAAAACTGGCAACAAAGAATTGGCACTGGTTATGAATTTTGAAAGGACCGGTTGTCATTTCCAAATGGTTCTAGAAACTGAAAATAAGCCTGGCAAAAGAACGTTTATTTTCCCCTTCAAAAAAGTATTAAATGCAGCTAAAAGATTGGGGCAATTTGATCTCACAGAAGAAGAAATACTCGAGAAATGGTGGAAACCCCGCTACATGAATTATGCGAAAGCCTTGGGTGTAGAGTTTAAAATCTCAAATCTGGATGAAAACGGTAGAATCACTGTAGAGCTAGTCGGTTAAGACTGTCATCACAAGCAACTAAAATGAGCCCGGACAAAATAAAGAAAAAATCCGCCAATATTCCTACACGGAAAGAAATAATTCAGGCAGCAGCTGATCTTGTGCCTATATTGAGAGAAAGAGCAGAAGAAGCAGAAGATTTGAGAAAAATGCCTGATGAAACTATTGAAGATCTAAAGGCTGCTGGAATCCACAAAATCTTTACTCCACGGCGTTATGGTGGGTATGAAATGGAATGGGGCACTCATGTGGATGTTGCCAGAGAACTGGGTAAAGGCTGTGCCTCAACTGCTTGGACCTCTTCTGTTGTGATGTCACATACCTGGATGTTGGGTCGATTCCCTGTCGAAGCCCAAGAAGAATTTTGGCCCACTTGTCCAGATGCGATTGTAGGCACTGCCTTTGCTGGTGGGGGTGGAATGGAAGAAACTGAAGGCGGTTTTATTTTAAATGGTCTGTGGCGTTTTTCGAGTGGAATTGACCACGCTGACTGTGCTCTTGTTGCAGGACGATTTGCCAATAAAGAGACTGTGGCATCGGGTGGAACGGCCTTGGAATATAGGATGGCACTGATCATGCCAGATCAATATGAAATCATTGATACTTGGCACGCAGAAGGTCTAAAAGCCACAGGCAGCAAAGACGTTAAAGTAGTTGATCAATTCATTCCTTTTCATAGAACAGCCAAATCGATTGAAATAAGCGGAAATAGTCCACCTGGGGCACAATTGCATCATAGTTACATCTATCGTGTGGAATTGAACATGTTTTTTAGCACGTTGCTTTCGGGCCCAATGTTGGGTGCTACACATGGCATTATGCAAGAGTACCTGGAACAAACAAGATCTCGATTTGGAGCATTATTTGGAGAAAAGGTTTCTGAACAATCACCAGTTCAACAAAAAATTGGTGAGTCTTATGAAGAATTAAGAATGGCAGATTTAATTATTGATTCTCTTTGTGACTTTCTTCATCAACAAGGTCTAGCGAATCGAACCATCAAAGGGTTTGATCGACTACGAGTCAAAAGAGAAACCTCAATGGCTGCTCAATTGTGTATGAAATCTGGAACTCGTTTATCAACTATGATGGGTGTTACGGCCCAAACAGGCAGAAACTCAGTCCAAAGACACTTTAGAGATCTGAGAACAATGTCCACACACGGTGCGCTTCATTGGGATAATGCGACAACCCCAACTGGACAGTATTTACTTGGAATAGAAACTGGAGATGCCTTGATAGATGATGAGAATGCATTTATCAAAAAAGATGATAGCAAACAGTAGAAGACGCCCAACGACGATAATCTATTAGTGTTAAGGCTTCTTGAACCGCAACAAAAATCGACTGGTTCGGTCACGAATGTGTTTTTCAAATACCATATCCGTCAGATTATCGTCTGGATTTTCCAGAAGGTCCGATTCGTCTTCTAAATCAAAGCCTGCCTTTAATACTTCATCCACAACAAATTCTTTCTCTATGCGATGAATTGAATGACAATCGTCAATTCCCCGACCTGATTTTGCATGATGATCCAATATTCCATAGATTCCCCCGCTTGACAATGCCTTGAAAATACTTCGGTTCATCTTATCGCGGTTTACATTTGTCCAAACTGAATCATGGTATGTCATGATAATGAGTATCTTATCCAGTTTAACTGGAAAATTAGGTGATTCCATTTCACCTATAACCGAATGCATGTTTGTTTGAGGAAATCGTTTTAATCGTTTCTCAATTGGATCACCTTTCCACCGTTCAACGCTTAAAGGTGAAATGTGCGGATAAACCAAACCATCAACACCTACTGCTTCAGCAACAATAGCGGACACATAACCCCTACCTGCGTTTAGCTCGCCAACTTTGTCACCTGATGCAATCTGAAAAAAAGTCAATACTTCGGCTGGTTTTCTCAAGCGGTCTCTTTCCTTATCTCCCGTTGGTCTATTGTTACTTTTGACCGCTTGTTGAATGTGTGTTGGTATCTGCATAAATATTTAATCTTCAAATATTTTTGTTATAAAACACTATAGATTAATGTTTTTTACTATAATCCTTTTTTATTAAAAACGGAAAAATTGCCCATGACAGTCATCAATGATCATAACCCAGTTTTAGCCAAGTCATTCCGTGCATTACGACCTATTCCTGAAAAAGCATCTGAGGTGATTGCACCACCATATGATGTTCTAAATTCAGATGAAGCCAGAACACTGGTATCAGATAAGCCACTCAGTTTCCTTCACGTTTCAAAACCAGAAGTTGATTTACCTAGAGGCACGTCTTTTGATGATCCCAAGGTCTATGATCAAGGTTTAAAAAACCTATCCAAGCTGATCAATGAAAATATTTTAATCAAAGAGGATGCTTATTCTCTCTACATCTGTGAAATTTCAACAAATGGTTTGAAACAAACCGGTGTAGCATTTGTGGCATCATTGGATGCGTATGATTTAAAGTTAATCAAAAAACACGAGCACACCACGCCAAGAAAAGAGGCCGACCGAGTTCAAAATATTTCTAAACTAAATGCTCAAACTGGCCCAGTACTGTTAACTTATGAAAGCAACCTACATCTCAAAAAAATTCTTTCAAAGAGTATCTTAGAAGATCCGATATACGATCTGTATGCTGATGAAGGTCCAAGGCACAGGATATGGAAACTCAGTAATGTTGATGAAATTGATGCCATCCTAAAAATTATCAACAATATTGGCGCTCTATTTATTGCAGATGGACACCATCGCTCTGCTGCTGCTGCAAAGGTTAGAAATCAAAGAAAACAGAACAATCCAAATCACAACGGAAAAGAAAATTATAATTACTTTCTTTCTGTTGCATTTCCTCACGATGAAATGACTATCCTCGGTTACAACCGAGTCGTCAAAGACACCAATAACCATACACAAAAATCCCTATTTCAGGAAATCGACCAATCGTTTGACTTGGAATTGTCACCAGTGCCATTTAGCCCTTCTAAACCCAAACAATTTGGCATGTATTTTGAGGGAATCTGGTACAAATTAGAACTCAAACAAACCTTTCATAATATTGCAGAACCAGTGAATTCATTGGATGTATCCATTTTACACAATTGCCTATTGGAACCGATATTAGGAATTAAAGATGAAAGAACGGATCAACGAATTGATTTTATGGGAGCAGCTAGGGGGCTAGAGGCATTGGCAGCAAAAGTGGATTCTGGGGATATGGTCGTTGCTTTTTCGTTGTTCCCTACTTCTATCGATGACCTTATCTTGGTTGCAAAAGCAGGTCAAATTATGCCGCCCAAATCAACTTGGTTTGAACCGAAATTACTGGATGGTTTGCTCACACACAGAATTGACTAAATTCTTCTTTTCAACGATTCTGCTTCATGTTGTTCCAAAAATTTGACACAATTTGTTTTCATTATCTATTTAATTTAATAAGGGAAATATTATGGATGCAGAAGCTATAAAAGAAAAAGCAAACAGCGCGGATGAGAATATTACGTTTACAGACGACGCTTGTGAAGCATTGACACAAGTTCCAGATTTTGCAATGGATATGGCCATTAATCACATGGTCAACGCTGCAAAAGACCAGGGTGTTGATTCAATTGACACTGCTTTCTTGGAAGCAAACAACCCAATGGGCTAATCCCGTTTTTGGTCTGTTATAAATTTTCTGGTGGTGATGGGTGGACTTGAACCACCGACCTTCGCGTTATGAGTGCGATGCTCTAACCAACTGAGCTACATCACCATATACATTGAAAGGGGATTTTCAATCCCAATCACTCTCCTGTCAAGCCTGAGTAATAACACTGACCCAATTAAACTGGTTAAACATTAAAACGAAAATGGATTACATCTCCTTCAGATACGATGTAATTTTTTCCTTCCAATCGAATTTTACCGGCATTTTTGCAAGCTTGTACTCCCCCTAATGTAATATAATCTTTGTAAGCTATTACTTCAGCACAAATAAACCCACGCTCAAAATCGGTGTGAACAACGCCTGCTGCTTTTGGTGCTTTGGAATCAACTTTAATTGGCCATGATCTAATTTCTTTAGAATTTGCTGTAAAAAATGTTTGCAGCCCAAGTAAGGTATAGCATGATTGAACTAATTTATTTAATGCCGGCTCCTTTAATTTAAGATCTTTAAGGAATTCATCTTTTTCATCGCCGTCAATTTGAGACAACTCAGACTCCAATGCCCCGCAAATTGTAATTAAATCAAAATCTTGGTCGTGACTTAAATATTCTTCTACTTGAATGGGAAAATCATTCCCAGTATGGATGTCTTCTTCATTAATATTAACAACATATAGCGTTGGTTTTGCAGACAGCAAATGCAATTCTTTCATCCAGATCTCAGTCTTTTCATTATCTAGAATAAAATTTCGTGCCGGTAAAAATTGATTCAGATGCTGCAATAATTTTTTTAAAAACTCTTTCCTTTTTATATCTTCTTGTTGAGCTGCTTTTGATTTTTTCTCTGCACGAATATAATTCTTTTCGACCGTTTGTATGTCTGCCATCAGTAATTCAGTGTTAATGATTTCAATATCATGTACAGGATCAATTTTATTGGATACATGAGTAATATCTGGATTCACAAAACATCGCACTACATGAACTATTGCATCTGTTTCTCTTATATTACCTAGAAATTTATTACCCAAACCTTCGCCTTTAGAAGCCCCTGCAACTAAGCCAGCAATATCTACAAATTCAACAAATGCAGGAACGATTTTTTCTGTAGTTACAATGTTAGCTAAAACACCTAATCTTTCATCTGGAACGGTGACGTTGCCAATATTTGGATCAATGGTACAAAAAGGGTAATTTGATGCATCAACCTCACTGTTGGTTAAAGCATTAAATATAGTAGATTTACCGACGTTTGGTAGTCCGACAATTCCGCATCTAATACCCATGTAGTTCTTTTAAATATATAAATATTTTATAATCTCTAGCTTCTAAATCTCATTTTAACGTAACAAGTGAGAAGCGAGTTTAACAATTAATTTGGGAAATTATGACAAAAAAACTTTCGGCAACAACAGCGGGCAGTCTGCCAAAACCACAATGGCTAGCAGAGCCTGAAAAACTGTGGCCTAAGTGGAATCTCCATGAAGATGCATTGTGGGAAGGACAAAAAAAAGCAGCCAAGACTTGGATAAAAAAGCAAGAACAAGCTGGCCTTGATATTATTTCTGATGGAGAACAATTTCGCATTCATTTTGTACACGGCTTTCTCCAAAATATTCTTGGTATCAATTGGGATAAAAAAACTCCCATGGGCATCAGAAACAACCGATATACAGTTGAAGTACCAACAGTGGTAGATTCGGTTCAAAGATCAGATTCAATTCATGCCAGAGAAGCAAGATTTTTAAGAAACAACACAAAGAAAAAAATAAAATTTACCCTACCTGGTCCTATGACCATCTGTGACACAATTGCGAATGACTGGTATGAAAGTCGTTCACAAATGGCATACGAATTTGCATCAATCCTCAATGAAGAAGCTAAGGACTTAGAGAAAATAGGAGTTGATATTATTCAATTCGACGAACCTGCATTTAATTCATTTACCGAAGAGACTCTTGATTGGGGAATTGATGCTTTGGAAAAAGCTGCAGAAGGGCTTCAATGTACAACTGCTGTTCACATTTGCTACGGATATGGAATCCAAGAGAACATAAATTGGAAAAAAACACTTGGTGAGAATTGGAATCAATACCAGAAAATTTTTCCTGTACTCAATAAAAGCAGCCTGGACCAGGTTTCGCTTGAATTTGCAGGATCGAAAGTTCCCCCTACATTAATGAGATTGTTGCCAGATAAGGAACTGATGGTTGGAGTTATAACAGTCGTTGCTGATAAATTAGAAACACCAGAAGAAGTAAAAAACAATATACTTTCATCATTGAAATACGTCGATTATGAACGTCTAATTCCTTGCAGTAATTGTGGCATGGCTCCTTTGCCGGAAAAAATGGCCTTAGATAAGATTAAAGCCCTAGGTAAAGGAACTGTATTGGCTAGTAAATAGAAAATTTAAGCCCGATTGCTGTGCAAAGTATCTATGGCTTTAGCAACACCCAGATTCATCATATCTCCCACAGCTTCAACAGAGGTGTTCAAAGCACATTCTATGCCAAGCAATTCTTCTGTACTGGGCTTGGATAAAACATAATTAATCACATCCTTTGTTTGTGGATGCCCAATCCCTATTCTGATTCTCATAAATGCAGAGCCACAAAGATGGATAATATTTCTTAACCCGTTGTGTCCTCCATGCCCTCCATCGAATTTAATCTTTGCATTCCCACAATCAAGATCAAGATCGTCGTGAATGATGCAGATCTGATCGAGACTTAACTTGTAATAGTCTATAAAACGCCTGATTGACTCACCACTTTCATTCATATACTTCGACGATTTAAAGAGCAGTACCTTTCTACCCTCAAATGATGCTTTAGATAGGTTTCCAATGAGTTTTGATTCTGATTTAAAAGCAGATGCCTTGTATTTTTCAGCAAGTAAGTCGAGAAAATGATGTCCCACATTGTGTCTAGACCCATTGTATTTCTCTCCAGGATTACCTAGACCGATAAAAATTGTCGGGGGGGAAAGTTGGGTCGATGTCATAAGCAATGCCTATTGCTAAGAATTATCGTATTTGTCGCCCTCGGAATCAGTATCGGTAGCACCGCCCTCGGATTCAGCGGTTTCATCAGTAGTCTCTGCTCCCTCACCTTCTTCGCCTTCTTCGCCTTCTTCGCCTTCTACAACTATTTCTTCTGGCTCCTCTTCTTGAATTCTCAATAATCGAATAGCCACGATAGGTTCGTTATTGGGTTCTTCTTGAGTAAGCAGTGGTATTTCAACTCCTTCTACAAGAGGAATATCAGATAAGTAACGAAGTTCGTCTAATTCCATTGCTGCAACATCAACTTCAAGCCGTTCTGGGAGGTTTTTCGGTAGACAACTAACCTCAACCTCATTCATCAAAGCACTTACACTCCCGCCTCCCAGTTTAACTCCTGGTGCTGCATCTCCATTGATGAAGTGAATTGGTACATTTACGCGGATAACCTGATCAGCTATTACCCGTTGAAAGTCCAGATGCATGATTTGCCTTTTGGATGGATGAACGTGAATATCTTTAATTAAAACCGACTCTTCCTTATCTTGAATTTTGATGTTTAAAATACTGGTCAGGAAGTTTTCCGAAACCAGTTTTTTGAGTAAGTGATTGTGGTCTATTATCAATCTTAAGTTCTCCTTACCCGCACCATATATAACAGCCGGAACCATCCCAGATCGTCGTAAACGCCTAGAATTTGAAGTGCCAGCTTCATCCCTCAGTTCAGCAATTAAATCAAAGTCTTTAGTCATATTTAAATCGGTCCAATTATCGAGTTTAGTTAATATTCAAAATTCGAATAAAACGGGGGTGAATAATAACCGATGTTGGTTTTTGAAACTAGATTATATATTGATTTTATTGAATTAATTTAGTCATCAATCAGCATAAAGCGAACTGACAGACTCATCTGCTATGATTCTTCGGATAGTTTCTGCAACCAATTCTGCAATTGAAAGTTGCCTAATTTTTCCTGTATCCAAAGCATCTTGGGTCAAAGGTATCGTATCGGTTACCACCAATTCATCCAACTCTGACTCCTTAATCCTATCAATTGCAGGCCCTGATAAAACTGGGTGTGCAGCATAAGCAACGGTTTTATTAGCTCCTTTCTCTTTTAAGGCTGCTGCTGCATTGCACAAGGTGCCCGCTGTATCAACCATGTCGTCAAAAATGACAGCTGTTTTTTGGTCAACATTGCCGATAATGTTTAGCACTTCTGATTTATTGGCTCGTTCACGCCGCTTATCAATAATGGCTAAATCTGCATTATCCAAACGTCTAGCAATAGCACGGGCTCTTAAAACACCTCCGACATCAGGCGAAACTAAAACAATGTTGTCGTACTTCTGCTTCCATATATCACCTAAGAGGACTGGGGAAGAATAAACATTATCAACTGGTATGGAAAAAAAACCTTCGATCTGATCTGCGTGCAGATCTATTGTTATAAGCCTTGAAATTCCAGATGTCTCAATCAAATCTCCGATCAATTTTGCAGAAATGGGCCCTCGTGTATTTCTTGGCCTCCTGTCTTGTCGTGAATACCCGAAGTAAGGCACCACAGCAGAAATAGATTTAGCCGATGCTCTGCGACAAGCATCCGCCATAAAAAGTAATTCCATTAAATGCTCATTAGCAGGTGGGCAGGTTGACTGGATTAAGAAAATATCCCTGCCTCTAATATTTTCTAAAATTTCAATCCTAGTTTCACCGTCACTGAATTTTTCAGCCTGGATAAATCCAAGAGGTTGCATTAATTGCTGAGCGATACGTCCAGCAAGTGTTTGAGAGGCATTGCCTGTAAATAAGATGATATTATCTCGATTCATAAAAACACATAAATGATGATTAAGTTAACAATAATACTTTGGTTTTGGCTGGGGTGGTAGGATTCGAACCTACGAATCACGGGATCAAAACCCGTTGCCTTACCCCTTGGCTACACCCCAAAGATCCTCGTATAAGATTTAACTCAGTTATTCTGAGGTTGCTTCTATGGAGTGTCAAGCAGACAACTTAGAATTATGAAATAATCTCCAACCGATTGCTCACTAAGGTTATACGAAACGACTGCCCTAATATAAGAATTTTCCTCGGTAGAACAATACCACTGATTTCTTGAAAAGAATCATAGCGAATTGTCCAATCTGGGTATTTGATTTCAACCAACCAACCCTTATCGTCAAATATAAGTTGTTTCTGGTTTATGCCTGATGGCTTGGCTAATAACAAATTCAAGAAACTAATCTTATTATGCACAAACAAACTATTATCGGTTGCTGATTCGCCTAAAACTGAATATATATCTCGAAGTGTTGTATTTTTGAGATTATCCTGAAATATTAAATTTCCAAAGTAATCTCGTACAAAAAATTCTGAAGAAGCATTACTGTTTGTGTAATCAAAGTTGCCAATAAAAGAATCCTCCTTAAACACTAAAGATAGAGAGCCATGTATTCTAAAGTCCGAAAGTTTTTCAACAGTTTGCAATCGATCTGTCCAAACTATAGTCTTCTCCATCCACTGATCTTTAACGCAGCTTGCAATAAATAGATGAGAAAATACAATTAAGATAAACAACAACAATCTGTTGTTTATAATCAAATCCCATTCAGTTTGGTTTTTTTTTATTTTTAAAAACATTATGAAACAGTCAGTTATTAAAAAATTGGAGAAGATAGTAGAACAATATCATTCTATTTCAAATCAATTGTTAGATGAAGAAATTCAAAAAAACAATACATTGATGATTGAACTCTCAAAAGAACTTTCATCTCTGCAGCCAATTGTAAAACTTTTTGAAAAACAACAACAACTGATTGAAGAAAAGAAAAACACCACTGAAATTACTGATGAAAGAGACGAAGAATTAAAACAATTGATCCAAACAGAACTGCAAAGAATAGATCAACAACTTTTGGATATAGAAAAACAAATTGTACCATTGATATTGCCAAAAGACTCAAGAGATCAAAGCAATATTTTTTTAGAAATTAGAGCAGGCACAGGCGGGCAAGAAGCTGCTATTTTTGCCGGTGATATATTTCGCATGTATGCAAGATTTTGTGAACACAAAAATTGGGAGCTCGAAATTCTAAATCAGAATGAGAGTGGTCAAGGAGGTTTTAAAGAAATTATAGCCAAAATTATTGGAAGCAGTGCTTTCTCACAACTCAAGTATGAATCAGGAACACATAGGGTTCAGCGAGTGCCAAAAACAGAATCCCAAGGAAGAATTCATACTTCAGCTTGCACAGTAGCCATAATTGCTGAGGTAGAGGATCTTGGGGAAGTTGAACTGAGCTCCAATGATATCAGGCTTGATACTTTCAGAGCATCTGGAGCTGGTGGGCAACATGTGAACAAAACAGATTCAGCTGTTCGCCTCACTCACATACCAACTGGAATTGTAGTTGAATGCCAAGACAGCAGATCACAGCATAAAAACAAAGCCAGAGCAGAAACTCTTCTGAAAGCCAAAATATTTGATCAAGAACAAGAAAAATTAACTAAACAAAGAGCAGAAGAAAGGAAAATTTTGATTGGGAGTGGTGACCGTTCAGAGAGGATTCGAACCTATAATTTTCCTCAAGGCAGAGTAACAGATCACAGGATTGGTTTAACTCTTTACAATCTCTCAGAGATCATGGAAGGTGATATAACTGAATTAATTGAGACTTTAATTCAAGAAAATGCAGCAAAACAAATAGCTAGCCAATAAAATTTACTTGCAAATAGCCATGACCAATATTTCCAGTTATTCGTTGATTCTCGGAGGTGAAAAAGCTCTTAATAAAATTAGTCAAACTCCCCGACTAGATTCAGAATTGCTATTGGCAAAGGTGCTTAAAGTGGACAGAGTTCAATTTTATTACAAGGATATTTTCCCTGAAAGAAAACAAGTTCAAACGTACAAAGCATTATTAAGAAAACGAATGGACGGCATTCCAATTGCCTATTTAACTGGATATAAAGAATTTTGGTCGTTACCTCTTAAAGTAAATCAAGACACTTTAGTACCCAGACCAGAAACAGAACATTTGGTTCAGCAATCGTTAATTAAACTAGACAATTTAGACAAAAATTACCAAATACTTGAACTAGGAACTGGTTGTGGTGCCGTAGCTATAGCACTTGCAGGAGAAAGGCCTAAAGCAAGTGTTGTTGCGACGGATGTATCTGTCAAAGCTTTAAAGATAGGGAAACACAATGCCAGTAAATTGCATATTAGCAACATCCAATTTGTATGCAGTGATTGGTTGAGTGGCATCTACGATCAGACATTTGATTTGATCATTTCTAACCCACCATATGTAGATGCAAAAAAAATCAATGATTACGAACCTAGGTCTTTATCCCATGAGCCTAGCGTTGCATTATTTGCCAATGATAATGGTAGATCATGTATTAAAGAAATCATTCAAAAAAGTATCAGATTTTTAAAAAGAGACAGTTGGTTAATAATAGAACACGGACATGATCAATCCTATTTTTGCAAACAATTGATGCAATCCCTTCAATTGAGAACAATACAAACTACGCTGGATTATTCAGGAGTAGGAAGAATTACAGCAGGACAAAGATTTAAATGAAACCACATGACTGAGAGCCATGCAATACAGAGCCTTCGTTACAGTCGTCATTTAGGATTGGATGACTTTACCCAAGAATCTCAAATCAAACTTAGCAAAGCATCCGCTTTAATAATCGGAGTTGGTGGTTTAGGCACTACAGCTAGCCTATTTCTTGCAAATAGTGGTATTGGCAACATAACACTCAATGACTATGATTCTGTAGACATAACTAATTTGCCAAGGCAAATCCTTTTCAATTCTGATGACCTTGGCAAAAATAAAGCTGAGACGGCCAAGAAAAAGCTTATGCAATTTAATCCAAATATTTCTGTCAAAGCTTTAACCGAGAAGTTACAAGAGAATAAACTGGGAGAAATGAGCTCGGTTGTTGATGTTGTCTTGGACTGTACTGATAATCTTCAATCTAGGCTTGTCATCAATAAAGCTTGTATCAAGAACAAGAAAGCACTGATTTCTGGTGCAGCAATTAGGTACGAAGGACACATCGCAGTTTTTAGAAACGACAATGCAATTAAAAGTTGTTACAACTGCTTGTATCGACAAGAAGATGAAAATACAGAAGATTGTGAAGGTAGTGGCATTATGGCTCCTGTTGCAGGACTTGTAGGCACAGTAATGGCTACAGAGGCAATCAAAATTTTAGTTGGAAAGAAGTCAATGTTAGATAACAGACTATGGGTTTTAGATGCTAAAAATAACACCAATCAGATCATCAAAATACAAAAATCTAAAATTTGCAAAGAATGTAGTTTGTAAACAAATTATGTTCTTATTTTCTTCTATTTTCTTTGAAAATGCATCTATATGCTTCTATATTCGCTGATATGTGAAAAATATTATTTAGTTATTCTTGATTTTTTCCTTTAAAATCTCATTGACAAGGGATGGGTTTGCCCGGCCTTTAGTGCGTTGCATAACTTGTCCAACAAAAAAACTAAGAATTTTTTCCTTGCCATCCAAATATTCTTGTAATTGGTTAGGAAATGCTTGCAGAATTTCGACAATAATTGCCTCAATTTCACTCATGTCGCTGATTTGTTCCATTCCTTTTGACTGAATAATAAAATCTACCTCTTTCTTCTCATGAACCATTGAGGCAAACACATCTTTTGCTATCTTGCCTGAAATTGTTCCATCAGTAATTCTTTGCAGCAACTTCGCAAATGACTTGGGAGAAACACTGAATTCATCGATGCTTACACCATCTTTATTCAGAACAGACAATAATTCAGTCAAGAGCCAACTGGCAACCAGTTGATTGTTTCCATTAAATACAGATACTACTTCTTCAAAATAAGATGCCAGCTCTATGGTATTAGCAATCTCGATAGCATCATTTTCCTTAATACCATAATCATTAACATATCTCAGGACTTTTGCCTCAAAAAGCTCAGGTAATTGGGAGCGCATTTGTTCGACCATGGATTGATCTATTTCAAGTGGCAATAAGTCTGGATCAGGAAAATACCTATAATCGTTTTCTTCTTCCTTGGTTCTCATAGTTCTCGTTTCATCGAGATCAGAATCATACAAACGTGTCTCTTGAATGATTTCTTTGCCCTTATCAAGCAATTCTTTCTGTCTTGCTATTTCATAAGCAATAGCTTTCTCAACAAATTTGAATGAATTGAGATTTTTGATTTCTGCACGTATTCCCAGCTTTTTTGTACCCTTTAATCTAAGTGACACATTTGCGTCACATCTGAATGAACCCTCTTGCATATTCCCATCACAAATTTTTAAGTATTTCACAATTTGGTGGATTTTCTGCATATAAGCTGTTGCCTCTTTTGGTGAGCTCATCTCTGGTTCTGACACAATTTCTAAAAGAGGTGTCCCAGCTCGATTTAAATCGATAGCTGTTTCTTGTTTAAATTTGTCGTGAATGGATTTACCTGCATCCTCTTCCAAATGTGCTCTGGTAATCCCTATTCTTTTTCTTAATCCATCTTGATTTTGAATTTCAAGGAACCCATTGAATACAATGGGCAATTCATATTGGCTGATTTGGTAGCCCTTGGGTAAATCGGGATAAAAATAATTTTTTCTGGCAAAGATTGATCTTTTGGCAATCTGAGCATTTACAGCCAAACCAAACTTGATTGCCATTATCACAGCTTCTCGATTTAAAACCGGTAAAACACCTGGATATCCAAGGTCAATTAGAGAAGCCTGAGTATTTTGCTCAACACCGAAATTTGTTGAAGATCCTGAAAATATTTTACTTTTACAGGCTAATTGAGCATGTATTTCTAACCCAATAACTGCTTCCCATTCCATGGTTTTTTGCCTCTGTAGACTCCTATATTTTATTGAGATCAGGCGGTTGTTTTTGGTGCCAATCTGTCTCTTGTTGAAATAAGTGTGTCAAATTTAACAATTCCGTTTCAGCAAAATGCGGTCCTATAATTTGGAGGCCGAAAGGAAGATTATTAACAAAACCACATGGGTGTGAAATTGCTGGCAATCCTGCTAAATTAGCTGATATTGTATATATATCATTCATATACATGGTTACTGGATCGTCAATTTTCTCTCCAATATTAAAGGCTGGTGTCTGTGTCGTAGGCCCCATAACTGCATCAATATTCTGAAAAGCTTTTTTGAAATCTTGACTAATAAGTTGTCTAACCTTCTGTGCTTTCAAATAATAAGCGTCGTAATAGCCCGCAGACAGAACGTAGGTCCCTGTAATAATTCTTCTCTTGACCTCTGCGCCAAAACCAATTTGTCGATTGGTTAGATAAAAATCATCCAAATCTTCGATTTCATCATGCCTATAACCATATCGAATACCATCATATCTAGCTAAATTAGAGGAGCATTCTGCTGGTGCAACCACATAATATGTTGGGACCGATAGACCAAGATGAGGTAAAGAAATATCTTTAAATTGCACTCCCAAACTTTCATAAATCTTAATCGCATCGAAAAATAGTTTCTCGGATTCAGAATCAAGGCCTTCATCAAAAAATTCTTTTGGAATGCCTATAGTTTTACCCTCTATAGAAGTATTGAGTAGATCAGAATATTTTGGTACGTCTATCTCCACACTGGTTGAATCTAAGGCATCGAATCCGGCTAGAGATTCCAGTAAAATTGCAGTATCTTCTGCAGTTAATGCCAAAATGCCAGCTTGGTCTAAGCTGGACGCAAAAGCGATCATTCCATATCTTGAGCAGCGTCCATAGGAGGGTTTAAGACCAGTAATACCAGTGAATGCAGCGGGTTGTCTTATCGAACCTCCTGTATCGGTTCCCAATGCTATGGGCGCCAAGCCTGAAGCTACAGCAACAGCAGAGCCCCCAGAAGAACCCCCTGGTGATCTTTCCAAATCCCAAGGGTTATGAGCTGGTCCGAAATAACTGGTCTCATTGGACGATCCCATTGCAAATTCATCCATGTTGGTTTTACCCATCAGGATGGCACCCTGATTATTTAGATTAGAGATAACAGTTGCATCATATGGTGGAATAAAATTTTCAAGCATCTTAGATCCACAAGTTGTTTTGACTCCTTGGGTACAAAAAATATCCTTGCCTGCATAAGGTATTCCAGTTAGAGGCAATGAATCACCTGATTTTATCAATCTATCTGCTTGAATAGACTTCTCAAGTGCCGCATCTTTGTTTAATGTGATGTAACAGTTTAAAGACGTATCATAATCAGATATCCGTTGCATATACATATCGAGAATTTCATGGCTTGAAATATCACGTGAATGAAGCATTGTTACTAACTTTTTTAATGTATAACGCTTCAAAAATCTATCCTCCTTTGTTATATCATCAATCAATAACTTTGGGAACTTTGTAGAATCCTTCTTCGAATTCAACAGCATTGTTTTGATACAAATCTCTGTGATTCTCTTCTGTAATTACATCCACCCTTAATCTCTGCTTCATATTTAATGGATGGGCCATGGGTTCTATGTCATCTGTGTCAACCTTCTCTAATTGTTGAATCATTTTTAAGATATCTGAAATTTGACGTGTGTAGTTATCCATTTCTACATCTTCTATTTTTAATTTTGATAGTGAAGAAATGTATGCAATTTCTGATATTTTTATACTCATGGCCTTCTCAAAAAATGATAATATTAATCTAATAATAACTTCCAGTTGCCGAAAATCCTACACGTTGTTAGAGTAGAATTTCTGGAATATTTTTTCGTGCTTTTTAAATTCTATGCTGAAAACAATTACGGGCTATTTTTCCAACGATCTATCGATTGATCTTGGTACAGCAAATACGCTTGTTTATGCAAGCGGTAGAGGTATTGTTCTAAATGAGCCCTCTGTTGTGGCCTTAAGAAATGAAAATGGAAAACCTGGTAAAATTGTTGTTGCAGTTGGCACTGATGCCAAGGCCATGCTGGGAAGAACGCCAGGAACTATTGATGCTATCCGCCCTCTCAAAGACGGTGTCATTGCGGACTTCATAGTTACTGAAGCAATGCTTCAGTCTTTCATAAAAAAAGCTCATGGGAGTCGATATTTTAGACCTAGCCCAAGAGTTTTAGTCGCTGTCCCCTATGGATCTACCCAGGTGGAAAGGCGCGCCATAAGAGAATCAGCGGAAGGAGCAGGCGCAAGAAAAGTATTTCTAATCGAGGAACCAATGGCAGCAGCAATTGGAGCTGGCCTACCTGTCCATGAAGCAAGAGGATCTATGGTTGTTGATATCGGTGGCGGTACTTCAGAAATTGCTGTCATATCTTTAAATGGCATTGTCTATGGTATCTCAATTAAAATTGGTGGTGATACTTTTGATGAATCAATTATTAATTACGTTAGACGGAATTATGGAATTCTCATTGGTGAAGCAACCGCAGAAAAAATTAAACATGAAATCGGCCATGCCTACCCAGGTGAATCAGTTGAAGAAATCTCAGTGAAAGGTAGAAATCTATCAGAAGGAATACCCAGAACGTTTACCCTTAACAGCAACGAGATTCTTGATGCTTTACAAGAACCATTGCAATCGATTGCCAATGCCCTCAAATCCGCTTTGGAACAAACACCACCAGAATTAGGATCCGATATTGCGGAAAGAGGAATCGTCCTAACTGGAGGTGGCGCACTACTGAAAGGTGTTGACAAATTGCTAATGGAGGAAACCGGCCTTCCTGTTATACTTGCCGACAAACCACTCACATGTGTTGCCAAAGGTGGTGGTAAGGTCATTGAGCTTCTTGATAAACATGGGCCCAACCTTTTTGATTTGGATTGATTATTGTTAAAACCTTCTAAAACGGTTAACTGTTTCGATGCCGTTATCAGGTGAGGCAACAACAACTCGATCTAGAGGACAGTTTTCCGCCTCAAAACTTCTTGTTGCTCTGATCCTTTCATTTGGTCTGATGTATCTAGACCACAAAGATCAATACCTCAATAAAGTTCGTAGCTATATTTCAGCAACAACGTATCCGATTTACGTTGTTTCAAATGCTCCAAAAAATATTTTTCTTAGCCTAAGAGAAACCATGGGTCAAAAAGAGAAGATTGTTCTAGAGAACCAAAGATTGAAAACAGAAAACATAACCCTTAATTCAAAAATTCAACAGATTTATAGATTAGAAAAAGAAAATAAGAGACTGCATGATCTTTTAGACTCGAAACCAAAAACTGAAGATATATTTGTACTCGCTGAAATCGTTGCTGAAAATCCAGATCCATTCAAGCACAGGATTATTATTAATAAAGGCAGTAAAGAAAATGTCCAAATTAACCAAACAGTTGCAGATGCCAGAGGCATTATTGGGCATGTTATCCGCGATCAAATATTCGGATCAGAAGTTCTTCTAATCACCGACCCTGAGCATGCAATACCGATTGAGGTTGCCCGAACTGGATTACGCTCGATTGCCTTGGGAATTGGTAGTTATGAAGAAATACAATTGAGCTACCTAGCTGTAAACACTGATATTCAAGAAGGAGACATGCTCTTAACTTCTGGTTTGGGAGGACAATATCCTGCGGGATACCCTGTGGCGATCATCGATAAGGTTTCTGCTCAAAAAGGAGAATCATTCCTAGAAGTTAGGGCTAAACCATTTGCAAAACTAAGAAACATTAATGAGATCTGGGTTATACAGCGTGCTGTAGATGGAGCAATTGATTTTGAATAGAAAAATAAAAAACAACTTATTTACATGGGCCATTTTAATGATTTCATGTTCTTTGTTTGTGGTTCCACTACCAGAATTTCTGTCATTTTTTAGACCCCCTTGGCTATCACTTTCTGTTATTTTCTTTTCAATAATGACTCCAGCAGGCTTTGGTGTTTTTAGTGCTTTTTTCATAGGATTGCTAGCAGATGTAGTACAAGGAAGCATCTTTGGCGGGAATGCTTTGGCACTTTCGATGATCGCGTATTTATCATACCGATTTCATCTTCAGATAAGAGTTTTTCCGATGTGGCAAATGATGTTATCAGTGCTCCTAATACTGTTATTAAATGAGCTGCTTGTTTTATGGGTTGAAGGCATAAAAGAACAAATGACATTCAATTACATCCGCTGGTTAGGAATTGTCCTAGGGGCTTTAATCTGGCCTATTTTTATGGCCTTTTTACTTAATCTAAAATCAAAAATCCTCTAATAGGTAAATCTATGGAATTTAAATCAGGCGCCACCCAAGAGACAGAGAAAAAAATATTTTTGAGTCGAATTATTTTTTCAGTCAGCATGATTGCAGTGCTGGTGACATTTATCCTCCTTCGATTGGTACAGTTGCAAATTTATGACTCAGATAAATACAAACTTCGATCAATGAACAACACCATTAGAACTAACTCATTGCCTGCAACTCGAGGAATCATTTACGATCGTAACAATCATGTATTAGCTGAAAATCAGCCTGTATTTCAATTGGAAATGATTCCCGAACAAATCGAAGACGTTGAACAAACACTCAACCGCTTAATTCAGCTAGAGGTCGTTGATGCAAGAAAATTAGACATGATAAAGGATAACGTCCGCAAGAATTACCAATTCAAATCAATTGTACTCAATAACAGGTTGACTGAAAGACAAATGGCAGTTTTTGCAAATAATCGGGCTGGATTTAAGGGTGTGGATATTAAGGCAAGGCTATCTAGGCACTACCCAAAAAAAGAGATCGTGGCACATGCCTTGGGTTACGTCGGCACAATTTCGTCCATGGACTACAGTGTATTTGATCCTTCCATTTACACAGGACAAGAACAGATCGGTAAAACATCTATTGAAAGAGATTATGAACGTTTGCTTCATGGTAAACCTGGCAATGAGAAAGTTCTGGTAAACGTAAGAGGCAGAGTGATGGAGAGTTTGGGTAAAAAACCATTTGCTCCGGGCAGTAACTTAATCCTGACCATAGATACCAAACTGCAGGAAATTGCTTATGAAGCCATGAAAGATAAAAAAGGTGCCGTAGTTGGAATTGATCCCTCCAATGGGGAAATACTTATCCTAATTAGCACGCCCTCCTACGACCCCAATCTTTTAAGTAGGGGGATGACTAGATCAGAATACAAAGTCTTTGAAAACAATAAAAACAAGCCCCTATTTAACAGGGCAATTGCAGGGCAATACCCTCCTGGTTCAGTTATTAAACCGATGCTAGGCCTTGCTGGATTGCATTTGGGCTTTATTGACCCAACGAAATATGAACCTTGCGATGGTGCATTTTTACTTCCAAATTACTCAAGACCATTCAGAGACTGGAGAATGCATGGTCCCGTCAATTTAAAAGAAGCAATCCAAGCATCGTGTGATGTTTATTTTTATAAAACGGCTATAAAGATGGGTATAAACAACATGAGTGATTTTTTATCAAAATTTAATTTAGGAACCACCACTCAGATTGATATTGGCCACGAGAAAGCAGGAGTTGTTCCGAATCCATCTTGGAAGAAAAATAACTTTAAATCTAAGGAAAATCAAAGCTGGTATAAAGGGGAAACAGTTATTGCAGGTATAGGTCAGGGTTATATGTTAACGACACCTCTACAACTTGCTTTTGCAACCTCTATGATTGCAAACAAAGGCAAGTCATATAAGCCACATTTAGTCAAAGGAATCACGGATTCAGGTTTAAATAAAACAGAATACATTGAGCCTTTAATGGTTAACTATCTGGATGATATTGATCTGAAACATTGGGAGATTATCCATAAGGGTATGAAGGCAGTGATCAATCAAAAAGGAGGTACGGCTTATGGTATGTTTGATAACAATTATCCATTAGCTGGAAAAACAGGAAGCTCACAGATTTACAGTATCGAAAAAACAACAGGGGATAATGTTCCTGAAGAATTTCTAGACCATGGACTTTTTATCGGATTTGCACCTCCTGACAATCCAAAAATTGCACTTGCAATTATTGTTGAAAATGGAATTAGTGGTCGCACTGCAGCCGCTCCTGTAGCAAAAAAGATATTGGATGTCTTTCTAGAAGAGTAAAAAAGATGATGGCAAATAGTAATAAAGATATTTTCTCTCTCAAACCGAGTGAAGGTTTGCAGCAAAGACTACATATTGATTTTCCACTTTTCTTAGCTTTTATGGCAATTTTTATAATCAGTCTCACCACAATTTATAGCGCCTCGAATAGCAGTATTGATGCTGTAGTAAATCAAGGAATAAAAATACTGATTTCGATATCTGCAATGGTGGTGGTTGCACAGTTCAGTCCTTTGAGTTATGCCAGAGTTGGGCCTTGGCTTTATTTCCTTTGTCTAGTGTTATTGATCTTGGTTCTAGTGATCGGTGAAACAAGAAATGGAGCAACAAGATGGTTGAATATAGGGATCACCAGTTTCCAGCCATCTGAACTAATGAAAATTGCAATGCCTTTGATGATCGCTCGGTACATTTCTAGAGGTGCTTTGCCACCTGACGTTTCATCTGTTGCGTTATCCATCATAATTGTTTTGATACCTTCTTATTTGATCATGCAGGAGCCAGATCTTGGAACCTCTATCCTCATTGCTTTTTCTGGATTAGTTGTGATTTTCCTATCAGGTCTCAAAAAAAGATATCTTGCAATAGCCTTTACTCTTTTCCTTGCCTACCTGCCATTCATGTGGTCCAGCATTCATCCATTTCAGAAAAAAAGGGTTTTAAGCTTCCTGAACCCGGAATCTGACCCCCTTGGTTCTGGTTATCATTTGATTCAATCTAAAATCGCTATTGGGTCGGGTGGTCTTTTTGGTAAGGGCTGGTTGAACAGCACCCAAGGACAATTAGATTTTTTGCCTGAACGAACAACAGATTTTATTTTTGCAATATTGGCAGAAGAATTTGGCTTTCTGGGAGTTTCACTGCTGATAGGTATTTATCTATTCATTATTTGGAGAGGAATCATGATAGCAATCAATGCTCAAGATCTTTTTTCCAGACTTCTTGCATCCAGTATAAGTTTAACTTTTTTTGTCTATGTTTTTGTCAATATTGCCATGACTACAGGTCTGCTCCCGGTTGTTGGAGTTCCTCTCCCATTAATCAGCTCCGGTGGTACGTCAATGGTCACGATTATGGTCGGTCTGGGAATGTTAATGTCTGTTCAAACTCATAGGAGATTGGTGGAAAAATGAGTGTGTGTAAATGGACAATTAAAACCTACTTAATCGCTAGTTTGAGTCTGGTATTGATATCAAATTGCTCAGTTGTGTTGGGAAATGAAACAAGACAAACAACCACCGAGAAACTGATGGACGAACTAGTTATTGAACATGGTTTTGATGAACAATATATAAATTCAATCTTTGCCAAAGTTAATTACCTGCCAAATCTAATTGATAGCATCAGCAAACCAGCTGAAAAAACAAAAACATGGCCTGAATACCGAGCAATTTTCATCACTCCTGCAAGAATTGCCGCGGGAGTTATATTCGCAACAAAACATCATGCTCTACTCAACGAAGCCTCGAAAGAGACAGGGGTACCGGTTGCAATTTTACTCGGTATATTGGGGGTCGAAACTTCTTTTGGACGGATACTGGGTAGATATAAAGTCATTGATTCTTTGTATACCTTAACTGTAGGCTACCCCCCCAGAAGTGCGTTTTTCAGACAACAGTTGATTAATTTATTCTACTTAGTTCGTGAACAGAACATAGCAATTGAAGCCGTCAAAGGTTCCTATGCAGGCGCTATGGGTGCTCCTCAGTTTATCCCGTCAAGTTATAGAACCTTTGCCGTGGATGGTGATGGTGACGGCTTGATTGATCTTTTTGACAATTGGAATGATATTATTATGAGTGTTGCAAATTATTTAAAAGTAAACGGTTGGCACAATCAAGAAGATATTTTGGCTAAAGCGAGCTTGGTTGACTCATTGATAAAAGAATATGCATCTAAATATGCATCTAAAGGACTGAAACCAAAATTTACCGTTGCTGAACTGAAAAAAGCTGGTGTGAATTTCAGCACCACTCTGAATGATGAATCACCTGCACAAATCATTGAACTTGAAGGAGACAATGTGACAGAAGCATACATAGGTTTCCACAATTTTTATGTAATCACCACCTACAATAGAAATGTTATGTATGCATTATCTGTCATCCTGCTTGGCCAAAGCATACAATCTGCTGTTAACTAGATGTTTAGAAAAGAGAGCATTTTCAGATATCTCGTGATATTCATATCGGTGATAGTGATCACTGGTTGTTCGCAAAAAGTGCCTCTGACAAAAACGAAATCGGCCAGTTCTAGCCAAACGACAACTCTCATTGACAATTGCACCATTCAACGTGAAAAAGGCTACGAGTATCGTGAAAAAGGAAGGAAGTATAAGGTCTTGACTTCCAATAGAGGTTACAAAAAGAGAGGCATAGCTTCTTGGTATGGCCCGAATTTTAATGGTCAAGCAACTGCATGTGGTGAAATTTATGACATGTTTGACTTTACGGCTGCACATAAAACTCTGCCTATGCCCTCTTATCTCAGGGTAACCAACCTAAAAAACGGACAATCAGTTGTCGTAAAAGTGAATGATCGCGGGCCTTTCATCAGCAATAGAATTATTGATTTGTCCTACGCTGCAGCCAGGGCAATTAATATGTTGGAAGAAGGCACTGCTTTTGTTGAACTGGTGAACATCACCCAATCTGAAGCAGCGAGAACTATTAACCATAGAAATAAAAGCAAGATGTCAAAAGAAAGGATAGCAGGAATTGTAAAATTTAATTCCAATACAATATATTTACAAATAGGGGCATTCAAAGAGAAAAACAATGCTTTTAAAATGCAACAAAGAATTTCATCAGAAGGCATTAAAAATGTTTACATAAAAAAATCTAGGGTAAAAAGACAAGTGCTCTATCGAGTCCAAATAGGTCCGATAAAAACAATAGATAAATACGATCAAATTGCAAATTTGTTAGCATCCCTGTCTTTAGATATGAACTTGGTCACGAGATAAAGCCAATTGTCTATCCTTTTTGATTTGTGGTATTGTTTTTCTTTAAATTAAGACAAAAATTGAGAAGGAAAAACACCGGAAAAAACTGGTTCATGTTTCTACGAAATTTAAAAAAATCTCTACTGCAATTGATCCCAATTCTATGCTGCTTGGTGTTTACTGCACATGGCGCGACTATTGTGCCAAAAGCACCAAAAATCCCAGTAAAGAGTTATGTTTTAATGGAAGTTAATACAGGCAAAATGATTGCAAAACTTGAGGAAAACAAACACATTCAACCTGCCAGTATCAACAAATTAATGACTGCTTATTCCGCATTCCTGTATCTGAATGACGGGCAAATCAGCTTGGATGATAAAGTTACGATCAGCAATAAAGCCTGGAAAACAGGAGGCTCGAGCATGTTTATTGATCCTTCGATGCAACTCACTGTGGAAGAGTTACTTCAAGGCATGATCGTGGTCTCTGGCAACGATGCAAGTGTTGCTCTAGCGGAGTTTTTAGCCGGCTCAGAAGATACCTTTGTTGAGATAATGAACATTTACGCAGAATCCATGGGGATGGAAAATACGCATTACGTCAATGCAACGGGACTCGACCATGAAGAACAATACTCGTCTGCCCTTGACATAGGACTACTGGCATCAGAAATTATTAATAAATATCCAGAGTATTACCGCTATTATTCTCAAAAATCTTTCACCTTCAATGGAATTAAGCAATACAACAGAAATAAATTGCTCTCGAGAGACGAATCTGTTGATGGCATGAAAACTGGTTATACATCTTCAGCAGGTTACTGTTTGGTAGCCTCTGCAAAAAGAGATTCGATGCGATTAATTGCGGTGGTTATTGGAGCAGAAAATGAACAGGTTAGAACAGATTCAGCTGCAGCTTTGCTGAATTATGGTTTTAGATTCTTTGAGAATAAGAAGGTGGTGGAATTGAACAAAGAGTACACCACAGCAAAAGTATGGCAGGGTGAAACTGACCAAATTGCACTTGTCTCCAGATCGGATATCACGAAAACAATCGCCAAAGGAGCCGCTAAAGATTTTACAACCGAAATTGAAATTTACTCCCCAATTGTTGCCCCTGTTGATCCATCGCAAGCCCTTGGCAAAATGACTCTTAAAAACGGCAAAGAGGTGGTAGTAGAAACTCCGCTTTACCCGATGTCGGCAATTGCTAAAGGTAGCATTTGGCAACAAATCTATGACAGAGTCAGACTCCGCTTAGAGTGAAGCAATCCAATGGAAAAAGGGGCCCAAAGAACTAATAGAAATCCCGTTGTCTTCAAAGAATTAGGAAGGCAAGATTACCTAGTCACGCTTGCAATGATGCAAGAATTTACTGCCAACAGAGATAATCAAACGCTGGACCAAATTTGGTTTACAGAACACGATCCTGTGTTTTCTTGCGGCGTCAGAACCGATAAAAATGAGCTGCCAAGAACCACAGATATTCCAGTTATTACAACGGATCGTGGTGGACAAATAACCTATCATGCTCCCGGCCAACTCTTGGTTTATATACTTTTTGACCTAAAAAGGAGATCAGCAAAAATCAGAGAATTCATTCATGATTTTGAGAATATAATGCTGAACACAGTACGTTATTATTCAGACGAAGCAATTTTAAATAAAAGTGAACCAGGTATCTTTATCAAAAATAAGAAAATTGTTAGCTTTGGTTTAAAAATTTCGAAAGGGCATAGTTACCACGGCGCATCAATTAATGTTTCAATGAATATGGACCCATGGAAAAAAATAAACATTTGCGGAAAAAAAAACCAGCAAGTAACTGATTTAGAGCGAGAAGGTATAACAACAAATATATCCAGTGTCTCAAAAGTAATTAGCCAACAAGTATTAGCGACTTTCTAGTCTAGCCAAAGCCTTTTCAAGATCTTCGATCAGATCGGTAACATCTTCCAATCCTGCGTGCAGCCTTAGTAATGTATTATCGTAATATTCCACATCTGATACACGGCGTTGTTGCAAATTTGTGGGGATGAGTAACGATTCATATCCACCCCAGCTATAACCCATAGCGAATAACTCCATATGATTAAACATATGTGTGAGTGCATCTTCAGGGTATTGTTTATCAAGAATGATGCCCATCAAACTACCACCCCCTGTAAATGTTTTCTTCCAAAGATCATGGTACCTAGAAAATGGCGCGGGTGGGTATAAAACAGCTTTGACGTTTGGGTGCTTGTTCAGCCAATCAGCAATTTCCATGGCATTCTGAAATTGCTGTTCCATTCTAACTGCCATGGATCTCAAGCCTCTCAGACCAAGATAGCATTCTTCTGGGCCAGCCGAAATACCCTGAAAAAAAGCACTTGTTTTTACAGCTTTATAACTATCTCTAGTGCAAGCAACGATCCCCAACATGGCATCAGAGTGCCCGACTATATATTTAGTTGCAGATTGAACTTCGACATCGATCCCGTGCTCTAATGGTCTGAAAAACAATGGTCCTGCCCAGGTGTTATCCAAAATAATGGTAACGTTTGTGTTCATCTGGGAGCTTTTCTCCCTGACAATCTTGACGATCAGTTCAATATTATGTATTTCGAAGGTAGTTGTACTCGGCGCTTCAAGATAAACAACTCGTGTACTTGGTTTTATCCTGGCAGCTAACTCTTCACCAATAATGGGTGAAAAAAATTCAACTTCCACACCGAGAGGTGTCAAGTGGTTGGTAAAAAATAATCCAGCTGGCTCATAGCAACCTTCGGTGACTAAAACATGATCACCTTGATTCAGGAAAGCACTGGCAGCGATATTAATTGCTGCCATCCCTGAGCTGGTTGCAACTGAACGATAGGCTCCAGACAAGTCAGAATAAGCTTCTTCCAAAGCTAGACTGTTGGGTGAACCAAACCGGCCATAAACAAAGTCTCTGAATTCTCTGTCCCATCCTCTAAATTCAGCCAACGATTCGAAGATAACGGTTGAAGCTCTGTAGGGAGGAATGTTAACTGCACCTTGTCTATATTTTTTATCCCTACCGGAATGGGTCAAGATTGTACTTTGCTTGGTTTTTTTTGGTTTCTGCTTCATTAATATACTTTTCCTTAATCAGCGATCAGCTTTATTTAACCGTTCAATGGTACCGACATCAAGCCATTTACCCAAAAATAACTCTCCTTTGACTAAACCCAATCCGATAAATTTACGCAATAGAGGAGCAAGCGAGAATATGGATTGATTCGCCCCTTGAAAAATATCTGGAGATAGAAAGCTAATGCCGCTGAAAGTATGCATCTGGGTGGCTTCATTCAACACCTGATCGCGCTCCAAACCAAAATCCCCCCCTTCATTATGATCTGGATTGGGCACCAAAACCAAGTGTGCTAAAGAATTCTCAGCCAAAACGAATGGCGCAAAGGTATAACTAGTGATGATGTCTGCATTAATGACCCAAAATGGCTCGTTTTGGAAATAGTTTAAAGCATTAAAGATACCACCCCCCGTGCCTAAAGGTATTTCTCCTTCATGGACGCAGGAAATATGAAGCTCGGGTAAATCCAATTGAGTCACAAAGTCTTGTATTTGCGAACCCAACCATGAAGTATTGATAACAATTTCTCGAATACCAGAACCATACAAGGCATTTATATTTCTCTCCAACAAACTGATTCCATGGACCCTAAGTAGAGGTTTGGGTATTTTCTGAGTATAAGGCATAAGTCTTTTCCCTCTGCCTGCAGCTAAAATCATTGCTTTCATTTAATACACATGCTGATGAATGAATTGGTATAACGGATCAAGGAATGGATGATTTTTTGCAGTTGTATATACATAATTGATCGTTCTTGGTATATCTAAAATATAACTGTCTTTTCCATCCCGATATTTGAGCCGTGAAAAAATACCGATAGCTTTTAGATGCCTTTGTACGCCCATTAAATCAAACGCCAATTTGAACTCTTGATGACTCTTTTCAATCAACTCAAGATCCATTAACCGGGCAAAATAATGATCAACCCAGTGGTCAATTTTTGAGCTTGGCAAGCTGATGTAGCAATCCTTAAGTAAAGAGACAAGATCATAGGTTATCGGTCCCCTTACAGCATCCTGGAAATCTACAACGCCCATTTCTCCTTTCTCAGACATCAGAATGTTTCTCGAGTGGAAGTCACGATGGACAAACACCTGATTCTGATCCAATGCGTATACAGACAGTTGTTCAAAAATTTCCTCAAAGCCATAGTCATCGATAATTTCAGGGCCAATTTTAAGATGGCGTAGACAGAACCAATCGACAAACAAACGCATTTCATCCATCAGCAGCTCTTTGCTGTATAAAGGTAGACCCTCAACATGCGAGGAACCATTGGTTTGTATATTAAAAAGTATTTCGATAGCTTCTCCATAGAATTCTTGAGCCTTAGTTTCCTGTCGGTGTATTGCATTCAGCATTGTTTCTTTGCCTAAATCACCAATCAATAAAAATCCTTCCTGCAGATTAGTTGCAATGATTTTCGGTACTATGACACCCATCGCCTGCATTAAAGAGGCGATTTTGACAAATTTCACAGAATCTTCATATTCAGGTGGTGCATCGACTGCGATGTAGGTGTTTTGATTATCGACAAAAACCCTGAAATAGCGCCTGAAACTGGCATCTGTGCTGGCTGGAGCAATCGATTTGATGGGCTTATCTATAGAATTTGATAACCAATTTTCTAGGTCTTTATATCGGTGATCCTGGTTCAAAAAGCCACCCTATCAATTAAAATAATGTTTTGAGTTAGAAATGAAATCATATTACATCATAAATGGCTTCTATTAGATTACAAAGGTAAGGAAAATAAACAGGTATCATTATAAGATTGGCTTAGTTTAAAGTAGGAAAAATATTTTGCGTTGCTTCATTTCAATCAGCATTGTCTCAATTATATTGGTTATGCCAATAGAATCCTTAGCTCTTGAGCCAAACTTAAATTTGACCAGCTGTTTGGTGAGCAATACAGGGAAAATTTCAACCGCTCAAGACAGTGAAAACAATCTATCTATAGAAGCAGGCTCAATTCAGGCTGAATTAGGAGGCAGAGTTGATATCCAAGAAAAAATCAGAGTAACTTCAGGCCCGAATAGAATCACTGCTGACGAGGCCTCATATGATGAAGCTGCAGGTTTGCTAAACATTCCAAAGAGTGTCGTTTTTGAAAATCCTGATTTAATTATCTTTGGTGAGAGTGCAAAGCTAATGACAAAAGAAAAAACTGCCGTCATTGATGGTGCCGATTATCAAATTTTTTCCATTCCAGCCAGAGGCACTGCTAGTCAAATAAGGGTGGAGAATGGAAAAAATATCGAGCTTAATGAAGTCACTTACAGCACCTGTACTTCGATAGATAATGCATGGGAATTAAGTGCCAAAAAGATTGCCATCAACAATCAATCTGGGGAAGGCAGAGCCAGAAATCTTGTACTGAAATTCAAAGATATTCCAATAATTTTTTTGCCCTACCTTTCCTTTCCAACAACTGACCAAAGAAAAACTGGGCTGCTTTCACCAAACTTGGGCAGATCCTCAAAAAGGGGGCTAGAAATTAGCCTACCTTATTACTGGAATCTAGCCCCAAATATAGATCTTACAACCACGCCCACCCTGATGGCTAAAAGAGGCATACAACTGTCTACAGAATTAAGATTTCTTAATGCAAATCAAGAAGGGAAAACCCTTATTGATTACTTACCCAATGATGATAAATACAATAAAAAAGATCGAACTTACATATCCCATAGCCAAACTGTTAATTTATCATCAAATTGGCGAATGAAATTGGATGGAGAATATGCGTCGGATAACAGCTATTTTGAAGACTTAACCGGCACCATGAGCTCGACCAGTCGAACGCATTTACTGAGAGAGATTCAACTGGAAAAATTCTCAGAAAATTGGTTCATGGAAA
>CAZWGB010000006.1:0-40285 GCA_964633465.1 uncultured Woeseiaceae bacterium
GGATGATGGGGTCAGCATCTTTTGGTCCTTCATCAAGATAATGGATCCTTAAACCATCTATCTCCATGTAATTCGGTTCAAAAGGATAATCTTGCAGATTTTCAAAACGATCATCCGGGGTTCTTAAAACTCCAGGAGAGACTTCATCTGCTTGTATAGACATTGGAGAGAAAAATGCCATTAAGCTAAAAATTACTAAATACTTCATATTGCTTTCCTCATCACGATAAGTTCAAAAATGCATTTGCATAAGTAACTTTGGATTTAATGTTAACCAAGCAGTCTTCAGTTAACTCCAGCTCTTGGAAATTTTCAACACTATAATCACTTTTTAACGTTGAAATAACAAAGCCAAATCTTTGATAGTAATTTGGATCCCCCAAAAGAAATAAAGCATCTATTCCCATTTTCTTACTTTCATGGATTGCCGCTGTTATAAGCTTGTAACCTAACCCTGAAGACTGATGATCGGGTAATACAGAAACAGGTGCAACCCCTCCACAGAACAAGCCTATATCTGGTTCCATAGTCATTTTTGATACGATGATATTACCTATGATGGTATCTGATGACTCAACAAGAAGATTGATCAGAACATCACCATCAGAAATCAATTGTTTAACCAAATCAGACTCTGGCCTATTTCCAAAAGCTGCATGAATTAAGTTAAAAACTTCTTCTAAATCAGATTCTCTAGTCTCTCTTATCATTCACGCTCAAAATTTAATCGCAGCAACTTTCCCCTTTCTGTATAGTTTAACAGTTGCATACTTTGTGGTTTATGCTTTCTCATTTTAGGTAACGATTCCGAATGACTAAATATAATGATATTAATTCAATTGAAGTAGAAGATTTCCTTAACTCTTGGAAGGATGGAGTGATTGATATTGGAATAGCTTATCAACAAGGTAATGATTATAAAAAGAAGGCTAGAGCTTTCATTGAAACACATTATGCTTTTGATACTGGAGATGTTTTATTCAAGCCAACCTTTACTAATGATGTTGTCTTTAGAAACAACCTTGAAGATGCTTTGTCTTATTTTATTGCTGATGATATTTCAGAAGATTCTGGTTTTGCGATAAAGCCATGGGAAGATATCAAAGTATCAGAAGTTAATTTTATACTTGAAGATAATCTTTGTGCAGCAATGGGAGTATTTAATTTAAAGCCTCTAAATTCTGAAAGCAAGACTAAAATTGCTTTCACTTTTATCTTAGTAAAAGACAATGATAAGTTTAAGATTAAGATTCATCACTCCTCTGAAATAAAATGAAAGTCAATTAAAGAACAAGGCATAAATAAAAAAATAAATTCAAAGGAATTAAACTGAACTTGCTTAAACATATCAGATAGCTGTTCCTTCTCTTTTTTATGCCTTAATGTTATTTTGAATAGCCAACATTACAAAAAACAACAACAAATCACAAAGAAAGGATATGGTATTTAAGTGAGTAGAATAAGAAAAGAGAGCATTCCCTTGATTGATTATTTGAAGGCCATCCGCATATATCACTGGCCAAAAAATTTACTTGTTTTTCTGCCTGCAATAACAGGGCATTTTATAACTCCTGAGAGTTTTTCAACGTTGTTGGTGATATTTTTCTCTTTAAGCTTTGTGGCCTCAGGCATGTATTTAATGAATGACTTGTTGGATATAGAAAACGACAAAAAACACCCAGAAAAAAAACTCAGGCTTATAGCTAAGGGTTCTCTTTCACCAAACAATGCCAAAATTATCTCCTTGTTATTAATCATAATCGGTTTACTAGGTTCCTTTACTGCATCTTTTTATGCAGGAATTTTAATATTTACATACATAATTTTAATAGCTGTTTACAGCTTATACATTAAAAAGACTCCCTTTTTTGAAGCTTTTTTCTTAACCTTAGTGTATCTACTGAGGATTTATATTGGAGTGGTGGCTGTTGATACAGGCACATCTCAATGGCTGATGATATTCTCATTTTTCTTTTTCTTTTTTCTAGTGCTGGTAAAGAGACATGCAGAGCTGTTGCTTCATTTAGAAAATCTTGAGGATGATCCCACAGGAAGGGGGTATCAGATAGATGATATACATCTAATCCAGTCATTTTCTGTTACATCTGCCTTACTTTCTTTGCTTGTTTTTGGACTTTATATTGCAAGTCCTAAGGTGCAGGCTTTATATACTTCTCCTAGTTATTTGTGGCTAGTAGCATCATTGGGATTATTGTGGGTTATTGATGTACTAGTTCACGTTCATAAAGGTAGAATGCATCACGACCCAATTGTTCATACTTTTACAAATAAGAGAAGTTTGGGCATATTATTAGTGAGTATTATTATTATCGTATTAAGCTTATAAATGGGATATTGCTTAGTTTTATGAAAAATAAAGAATTGCTCATTCTTTATATTGTTTTTGCCATAATAGTTACCATTACTAATCTTTCATCTCAGCGATTAGTATTAAGTTTTTTAACAGGGAATGTTGGATATTTCGCTGCCTTATTTACAGGAACATTTATAGGAGTTGTTCTCGGTTATTTTCTAGATAAAAATTGGATATTTAAGGATCCAGTAATGTCTTCCAAAGCAATGGGCAAACAGTTTTTTTGGTATGCCATGACTGGCGCAATTCATACGCCTGTTTTTTGGTTAGTTGAAAGTGTATTTTGGTTTACTTGGAGAACAGATGGGATGCGAGAGCTTGGAGCAGTTCTTGGTTTGGTAATAGCGTACACACTTAAATACTTCATTCTGCGACGATATGTATTTAATGTAGACACTCAAAACTCCTCCTCATAACTTTTATATGCTCTGAGTAACATATCTTTATCATGGAATTTAGGTTTGAATCCTAAGTCATCTTCTAAATCAGAAACATCCAAAATAAACTCACTATCTGCCAATAGAAATTGTTCTGGATATAAAAGTGTAATGTTTAAAATATCTAGTGTATTTAGAATCTGTTTTACACCGTACCCCCAAGTTGGGACAAGAAAAGATTTTGAATGAACCGAATTAATTAATGAACTGATTAATTCCTTCACAGTTGGAGGTTTGATGGACCCAAGATTGTAAATTCCTGTTGGAAAATTTAAATCAATGAATTTCGTGAGAGCATCAACACAGTCATAAATCGAGATAAACTGATAGCGATTATTTCCTGATCCTATTAAAGGGACTGGTAAGTTATTCTTTATAAGAAAAAATAATTTACCTAGCAGACCAAGTCTTCCTGGTCCAGCTATTAACCCGGGTCTATATATTAAAGTTTTATTTTGTTTTACTTGGCCAAAATCAGTAATTAATTTTTCAGCTTTAATTTTTGATGAACCATAAGGTCCATTTGCTTTAAGAGGGTGGGTGGTTTTTATTATCTTGTGTTGAGGGGTGCCGTAAACCATACAAGTGGAGAGGAATGCAATTCTTTTGACGTTATTTTTATTCATTTCTTCCAAAATATTTTTCGTGCCTTCTACATTTAGTTTCTCAAAATACTTTTTCCTCTTGGTTCTATAAGGTGTTTGAGGGTGAAATATATGTGCTGCAAGATGAAAAACGACATCATCATGGTCGAATTTAAACTTCATTAAATCATCTTTATTTGTTATATCAACTAAATGATTTGTTAAATTTTGTCTCCCTGATTCTATTTTATATATTGGTTTTCTTGGGTTACTATCAAGATTATGAATTTCAATCTGGGGATATAGATAACATAGTTTATTAATTAGAAAGTTACCCACAAAACCACTTCCACCAGTCAATACGAATCTCATTTTTATCTCTTTTTGAAGTTTGTTAATAAAATTTTAGAAAAACCATAGTAGCAGAATGATTAGAAATCTCTTATTCTTATCACGGATCTAATACACCAATTAATTTGATGCTTTGTAGAGCTTTCTCAAATCCTGTAATAGAATTGAAAATTAATTAACAGGGGAAATTTAATTTTTTTTACTAGCAAGACATTAGGTAAAGCTTTTATGCCCGATTACCCTTCTTTGAATGAAGAACATTTCAAAGAAGTAATGTTAGACACAAATGACTTCATAAAAGAACAATTATCTTCCACACCTTTTCACATAAATTTGGGGCTTACCTTCATTGGCTTTATATTTCTATGTTTGATTCTAACTATAAAGTCAGTTCAAATTTTTAAAAAAGAAAAACATTCTGATGGCTCAATTATCCTCAGTGTTATTGCCCTGAATAAGTATCTATCTTCATTTGCAAGAGTTTATAGGTCACTTACAGCACTTGCATTTTATGAACACCCAAAAGTGATAAAAATAATTGATTCACAACATGGTGTCAGCAGAAAATCGAATTAAATCTAAGAGAATTTATGGAAATTTCAAAGACAGAAACAACACTTAATTGTGAAGTACTGATTCTGGGTTCAGGGGCAGGTGGTTCTGTTATTGCTGAAACACTAACTAAATCAGGTCTGGATGTTTTAATGATCGAAGAAGGGCCACATATCAATCCAGAAAAATCACTAATGACTGCAACTGAATCTTTCAGTCATCAATGGCGATCAGGGGGATTAAATGCCGCAATAGGAAATCCAATCATATCCTATGCTGAAGGCAGATGTGTTGGGGGAGGAACGGAAATAAATTCTGCAATAATGCAAAAACTACCAGAACAACTAATTGAGCAATGGGCAATTAAGTACCAAATTGATCATTTTGGTGTCAATGAAATTAATGCCTATTTAAATAAGGCTTTGAATAGAGTGAACGCCTCCTATACAGCTCAGCCACACGGTAAGCCTTCAGAAATTTTAAAATCTGGAGGAGAAAAACTGGGTTGGAGAGTCAAAGAACTTAAAAGAGCACAAAAAGGATCTATCGATATCAATCCCTTTGCATCTGGCCTATCCGAATCTGGAAAACAATCAATGAGTGTTTCTTTGATTCCAGAGTCTATTGAAAGAGGGATGAGACTAATCTCTGACTGCAGAGTTGTCAAACTCTACAAAAAAGGGTCAAGAATTACAGGGGTAAAAGCCATTATTGATAGTTTAAAAGGAAGAAGAAAAATTCATATTCACGCAAAATATATTTTTTTATGCTGTGGAGCAATTTATTCTCCTACTCTTCTCCGGTCAAGCGGACTGTCAAAGAATGCAGGTAACAGTCTCCAAATGCACCCAACTTTAAAAGTTATTGCAAAGTTTCCAGATCCTATTGATGCTAGCCAATCACATGTTCCTCTCTTTGCTATTACCGAATTTATGCCAGATATACGTATAGGTGGTGCAAACTTCACCCCAGGAATCCTTGGAATGTCAGTCGCTGAGGACTGGGAAAATAGAAAAGAACTGATGAGGAGTCATAAATATTGTGGGATTTATTACACAATGGTTAGAGGTACTGGAAAAGGAAAAATTCGTGTAATGCCATTCTCGTTAGAACCGTTGGTGAGTTATGAACTCAGCAAAACAGATTGGAAGAATATGGCACTAGGTACAAAGTATCTAGCTGAAGTTATGTTTGCTGCTGGGGCTGAGCAAGTTTTTCCATCTATTGAAGCCCATCGGGGCTGGAGCAAGATTGAGGAGGTTAATGAAGAAACGAAAAATCATAATTTCCCAATAACAAAAACATACCTAAGCACAGTTCATTTATTTGGTAGCTGTCCTCTTGGAGAAAACAGAAATCTCTCAAACCCATTATGCGTGACAGATTCCTATGGAAAGCTGCATGGCTATGAAAATATATTTGTCGCAGACGCTAGCATTATTCCAGAAGCTCCTGGTGTGAATCCTCAAATAACAGTTATGGGTTTAGCATATCGCGTAGCAGATGCTTTTTTGTCATCTTATTAAAATAATCTTGAAAGTAACTTAGCGAAATTAAGCATTCCTTTTTTTAAAGGCTGCCTGTGCATAGAACCTGATTTATTTCCAGAAGAGTATCTGAAGTCATCCATATTTTGAACATACCAATCATAGGCCGTAGTTAATATTTCAATATTTGAATATTTAGGTTGCCATTCAAGTGTTTCTTTAGTCTTCTCTATATCAAAGTAAAAAGGTTTATGATAAGTCAGATAGTGCCAAGGTCCTAAAGGAGAAAGCCTTAATATATCCATGATTCTGAGGATAGCAATAGTTAGAGAAACAGGTAGACCAATAACTCTACTTCTAGATTGTGCATGTTGAATTAAAGAAACTAAATCATCTCTAAGAGTGCCAAATTCTTCAGCACCAACATTGAATATTCCTGGTTTTTCCATCAAGCAAGCATTGATGCTTGTTTCCACAAGATCATCAATATGAACAAACTGGAACAAATTATCGCCGTTGCCAATAATAAAAATATTGGCATTGTCATGAATCCACTCAAACAGAATTTCAAAAATACCCAATCTTTCTTTGCCAACAATGGTCCTAGGTCTGATAGTTGACACCGGTTTACCTTGTTTGATTAAATCGATGACAAAATCATCTGCTTTCTTTTTTGACCGTCCATAAATTTCTAACGGCCCATATTCCGTATTTTCATCAATGGGTACTATTTTTGGAAGACCAAAAATTGCACTGGAAGAAATATGGGAGATGTGTTTTACCTTATTCTCTATAGATTTTTCTATGACGATTTGAGTACCATTAAAGTTCACTCTTTCAAATTTTTCCCCAGCTTTTGTGAGTGGTACTAGAGCTGCGGTGTGATGGACATAATCAACTCCTTCTAAGGCTTTTACAACATCCTCTGGATTAGTTACATCACCATTAAAGAAGTCAACATTAGGGTCAAGATTAGCATCTCTCCATAAATCCATTATTCTGACATGCTCTCCAAGTTCCAATAATCTTTTTACGATGTGTGATCCAACGTAACCAGATCCACCTGTTATTAAGTGTAAATTCATGAATTTCTTATAGCTTGCTAATGTTATCTGATGGGTAAGAGTCTTTTGAGATTGTTATAGCATATAGGATAATTATCCAAAAAAAGATGGAATTATTTGCATCCCACATAAACGTCTCTGTGATTATAGAAATTAATCCACAGTAAAAAAAGTTTGAGTATTTGCGTTCAATAAAAAGGAGGTTTTTGGAGATTCCTAATATTAAGAACATAATAACTGATAAGGCTAAAGGAATGCCACCCAAAATAATTAAAGTAAAAACTAAAGAATGTGGATCCATCTTAAGTGATTGACTTATCTCTGACAAACTAACTGGAAAGAAAACATTCTCTTTAAGCTCTGCAAAATAAGCCAGCTTCATATATCCATAGTTACCAAGAATAAAATCAACATTACCTATCGAGAATAGTATTTCCCTATAATGAATTGACCCAAGCTCATAATTGCCATGTACTCCAATTTGAATATGGGAGAGAAATAAATATAGAGAAATTAGAATTGCACTAATCAAGTATTTAATAGTTTTTGTCTTAATAAAATAATTACAAGCAGTTAAAGAGAAAAATAAAAAAACTATCCTTGTTCCTGTGATTAGCAGAGCCAATATGAATAACGCTGTTAAATAATTTTTTAGCTTTTTTGAAAGAGTTGATTGGGTTAAGGATAAAAAACTCAGAGCGATAACAATAATATGTGCTGAGAAATTATGTGAAGAGCCAAATCCTTTATAAAAATGTTTTTGATCAGATAATGCTGGATAACCGCCACCAGCAATTTCATGGAAAATTTTGGAAGACAGAAAAATAGATTCGAATAATGCTGTTAAAACGCCAACGGACATAAACACACCAGAGCATATAACTAATTTAATCACCAAATTAATTAAGTCCTTATCTTTATCTATAAAAATCGAATAGATTAATAAAAGAAAAATGATAAAAGAACCAATTTCTATAATGTTAGCAACATTAATAATCAAACCGCCAACAGCAGTCACAAAAATACAGATTGTTAAAAAAAATTTTCTAGGCTCCTTAGCAATACTTACAATAAAACTTTTAGCTTCATTGGTAAGAGATATGAGAACCGTTAATGCCGAAAGAACAATCAAAATCTTTAGATTTATTCCAACTCTTGCAAAGAAGTGATATGAACATATTGAGAATAAAAGCATCGAAAGAGAAGTCGCTACAAAAGGTCTTGTTCCAAGAATATTCACTTTCTTATTCATTATTATAATTTACCCAAACAACCATTTACCAATTCTCAGGCTCCAACGAAATTTTAAATCTTAGCAAATACCATAAATCATTAGAACTATATATACACTTGTTTGATAATAGCAATGAGTCCTATTTTCAATAAATTGGCAATCTTGATGTAGTAACATCAAAAAAGTTGGCGAAAAAGTATGAAACTTAAATTAAATGAAGTTTTTTCTAACCTATCTTTGTTCGTAGTAACGGGGTTTGGCATAGGATTGCTTCCCATTGCACCTGGGACTTTTGGGAGCATGTTAGGCATTATTTTATTTTTAGCCTTAGCCCATTTATATCTTCCTATATTCTGGCTTTGTCTAATTATCGTAATTCTTTATTTTTTTTCTTACTTTGCTGTTCAGTCAGCCTTAAAGATAATCAAAAGATCAGATCCAGGGGAGATTGTTATAGATGAAGTCCTTGGAATGATGCTTGTGATGATGACGATTCCACCAGATCCAAAGTGGATCTTTCTGGCTTTTATATTATTTAGAATGTTTGACATCCTAAAGCCATGGCCGATAAATCAAGTTGATAGTAAATTAAAGAATGCTCTTGGAGTAATTTTGGATGATTTATTAGCAGCTCTTTATGCAGGAATTGTGATTGTTGGAATTAGATTATTCATAATTTAGATTTTGATCTTTAAACTTCAATTTAAGAGGCACTAAAAAAAGAAACAAAAGGGCTAATATAAGATTGAAACTTCCAATTTATTTCGTTGATGCATTCACTGAAAACGATATTCAGGGTAACCCTGCTGCAGTAGTCATTGTTAAGGAAAATTTAGATATTGAGACTATGCAAGCGATAGCTTTTGAAAATAATCTTTCAGAAACTGCATATGTAAATATAACTGCTTCTCCGTACTTAATTCGTTGGTTTACTCCAACTGTTGAGGTTGACTTATGTGGACATGCTACCCTTGCCAGTGCAAGGGTTTTGTTTGATGATTATCTTCCCAGTGGTTGTTCCCAGGTGATTTTCAATTCCAGGAAAAGAGGCACACTGAAAGCCTTCAAAAAAGGCGATCTGATTTATTTAGATTTTCCTGCAGATCAACCCGAAGAAGTTGAACAAAATAATCTAATTATCCAAGGATTAGGAGAAAAACCCGATAAAACATACAGGGGAGAGGACGATTATTTGACTGTCTTTGGTGATGAGGAAATTATTCGCACGATTACACCTGATTTCAAAATGCTCTCTCAGTTGGATTCTAGAGGGTTAATCATCACTGCCCCAGGCAAAGAAGTTGATTTTGTTTCTAGATTTTTTTCTCCCCAATCAGGGGTTGATGAGGATCCGGTTACAGGTTCTGCTTATACGTTAATGATTCCTTATTGGCACGGTATATTGAGAAAGACAAAATTAGCAGCCAGACAGTTATCCTATAGATCTGGAGATGTTGAATGCGAATTAATTAAGGATAGCGTCTTGATTGGAGGCAAAACTGCTAGATATCTTGAAGGCGAGATACTTATTCAATAACATTTATTAAGGATCGATAAAAAACCGGGATCATATTCCAAATTTTAAGGAGAATAACCAATGAAAAAAACACTAATAACACTTCTAATAATTGTTTGTGTTTCCACTGTCTATAGTGCACACCACGAGCTTGATAAATCTGAAATAATAGATATAGCCATGTCTGCTGCACCTACCAATGTAAGCGGTGAAGCTACAATTATGAGCGCAGACGGATCAATCCTTAGAGAGGGCACTAATGGCTGGACTTGTATGCCAGGTACTCCTCCCAATGACAATGTTGCACCTATGTGCGTTGATCAAGCATGGCAAAAATGGTTGCAAGCCTACATGACCAAATCCCCATACGACTCAGAATCAGAATCGTTCGGCTTATCTTATATGTTGCTTGGAGATATTCCTGTTGATAACAATGATCCCAATAATCAAGATAAATCTAAAGGTACGTGGGTTGCAGAAGGACCACACCTTATGATGCTATTGCCTGAAAGTTTGATGGATAACCTCCCAACAGACCCATACGCTGGAGGCCCTTATGTTATGTGGAAGGGAAGTGACTATGTCCATGTTATGGTCCCCTTAGAGGTAACTCCAAGGTTTAAATAAATAATAATCAATCACTCAGTAAGTAAAAAAATGAATGTATCTATTTGTACACCGTATAAAATATTAGGTGCCCCTGGCTCTCCATACAGTAGAAAGCTTCGTGCGGCAATTCGATACCGAAGACTTCCATATATTTGGTCCAATAGAAATGGCTCTGAAGATGTTAACACTCCTGACGTACCAGTAAACTTGTTGCCGGTGTTGGTTTTGCCAGGCGAGAACGGTGGTTATCAGCAAGCAAAGATTGACTCGACACCAATTCTTAGATATTTGGAAAATGTACACAAAGAGCGGTCGCTCATACCCAGTAACCCCATTATGGGTTTTTTAGATTATTTAATAGAAGATTATGGGGATGAGTGGCTGACAAAAGCCATGTTTCACTACCGTTGGTCACACCAAGAGAACATCGACTTTGCCCGTTCCATCATACCCCTTTGGTTGAAAACGGATGCTTCGATGGCAGATATAGAATCGATGGCAGAATATTTCTCCACGCGGCAAATTGAGCGCCTGAAATACGTCGGCTCGAATGAAACAACTGGGCAGTTCATTGAAGAAACTTATGTTAGATTTCTAAATCTTTTGGATCGTCACCTCATTGGGAGGCGATTTATTCTTGGTAACCGGCCCGGTTGTGGAGATTTTGGGATTTTTGGACAATTAACCCAATTGGCTCAGACCGACCCGACTTCTAGAGAGGTTAGTTTAAAAAAAGCCCCAAGGATATTTGCATGGTGTGATAACGTAGAAGATCTCAGTGGGATGGAGCCTAAAGAAGAAGATTGGTTGAAAGTTGATGCAATTCCGGAGAGCTTAATAGCTCTTTTGAAAGAGATAGGAAAAACCTATGTTCCTTATCTGATTGCCAACAACACAGCATTAGAAGCTGGGCAAGAACAATGGGAAGCAGAGATCAATGGCCGTGTTTGGTCTCAAGCTTCTTTTCCCTACCAAGCTAAATGCTTGGTATGGATCAGAGAAGAATTCTCAAAACTAACGGATGAAGATCAAGATACCCTTGCCGATTTGTTGGAAAAAACTGATTGCCGGTCACTTATTCATTAAATAGCCTGACGACTGAACTACCCTAGAAAAATACCATTGTCGTGGCATACTACAGGGTCCATTTGGAATATTTGGATAATCTGTCATGAATAAATACAAGTACATCGTAGTCAAAAAAAGATTGGGAGTAACCAGTGTTTTTCTAAATCGGGTAGACAGTCACAATGCATTGAATGAAGGGTTAATGCTAGAGTTGACTGACTTTTGTTCGGTGATCAGAAATGACGTTAAAACAAGACTTGTAGTGTTCAGATCAAATGCCAAGAATTTTTCAGTCGGTGCCGATCTAAAGGAGCCAAGATCAAAGGAAACAAAGCTTTTTCAATGGAAGCACAATAGAGGAAAAGATCTTATCCAAGCTATATTGAATATTGAGCAAATAACCATTTGTTTGTTGCAGGGTTATTGCTTAGGAGGGGCAGCTGTCATAGCTTCAGCTTGCGATTTTAGAATTGCTGAAGAAAATACTAAAGTTGGCTATCCCGAAATTAATTTTGGGATGAATTTAAACTGGCTAGGTTTGCCATTGGCAATTAATTTGGTGGGTATATCCAGGGCCAAACAAATGGTTATCGGAGGAGATTTTCACGATGCCGAACAATTGGTATCTTGGGGATTTATTGACGAGGTTTTCACAGCTAAAAATCGAGAACTTTGTCTGAAAAAATGGGTAACAAAATATGCAGCAAAACCTCCTTTAGCTGCACAAATGATTAAACGCAGTTCCAATGAACTGGCAATGAATCTTTTTAAGGGGATTATGCATATGGAATTTGAGCAATTTATGCTCAGTGCCAGCACAGAAGATCACAAAAAGGCTATAGAAGGTTTTCTTGCCAAGAAACCTGTCAAGTTTTAGGACAAATCGCCGATCTTGGATTTAATATGGAGATGAATATGAAAAAAATTTACTTGGTACCTCTAATCTCAATGGTCTTAATTGGCTGCAATGCAGCTGAAAACGACCGAATACTCTCTGGCAATTCAGTTGAAGAAACAAATCTCCATCAGCATATAGCAACCCTTGCATCCGATGAATTCGGTGGCAGGGCACCTGGAAGCGAAGGCGGTGAGAAAACAAAACAATACCTGGTGAATGCTTTCCAAAAATTAATGCTAGAAACAATCAACGGCGATTATCTTTTGGATGTTCCCTTGGTGGAAGTATCCGTAAATAAAGGGTCCCATATCTCTATTTTTCAAAACGGCAGTGAAAAGATGCTCAAACAAGGTAGTGAAACTGTTTTTTGGACCAAAAGAGTTCAAGAAAACGTCTCGGTCGATAATAGTCAGATGGTATTTGTTGGCTACGGAATTGTTGCACCTGAGTACGGATGGAATGATTACAAAGGCATTGATATGAAGGGAAAAACTGCTGTAATGCTAATCAACGACCCAGGATTTGCTACCCAAGATGATGCTTTATTCAAAGGCAATGCCATGACGTATTACGGGCGATGGACTTATAAATATGAGGAGGCTGCAAGACAAGGTGCAGATGCTGTGATTATCATTCATGAAACAGCACCGGCAGCTTACCCATGGCAAGTTGTTGAAACCAGCTGGCAAGGGAAGCAGATTGATTTAAAGCGAGAAGATATGGGTTTAGCTCGAGTTAACGTGGAATCTTGGATTACTCACTCCATAGCTCAAGGTCTATTCGAACAATCGGGACTGGATCTAGAAGAACTAAAGATGGAAGCTCTGAATGCCGAGTTTAAACCTGTGATTATGCAAGGATTGAGTCTCAAAGCGAGATTAAATAACACCATAAGATTCGCAAGCTCACACAACGTGGCAGCAGTTAAAAAAGGCTCACTCAGGCCCAATGAATACATTCTCATGATGGCCCATTGGGATCATCTAGGTATCAAGGAAGAACAATCAGGAGACAATATCTATAACGGAGCTGTCGACAATGCTACCGGAGTTGCTGGAATCTTGGAGTTGGCGGAAACCTTAAACGACTATGACAACGAAAGGTCTCTGCTTTACCTTGCAGTTACCGCGGAGGAATCGGGACTCCTTGGGTCAGCATATTTTGCTGAGTATCCACCAATAAATCTTTCCCAAGTAGTCGCAGGATATAATTTTGATGCTATGCACCCAAGAGGAAAAGTAAAAGACGTGGTTGTTGTTGGTTATGGCGCATCAGAGCTGGAAGATATCCTAGAGGGGAAGCTGCAGAAATATAATAAATATTTGGTTCCAGATCCGGAGCCAGAAAAAGGTTTTTTTTATCGTTCAGACCATATAAGCCTATCTAAGAAAGGCGTACCAATGCTTTATGCTGATGCAGGCATTGATCAAGTCGAAGGGGGCATCGAAGCCGGTGAACAATCGTCACTAAACTATGTCACCAATGACTATCATCAACCCTCTGATGAATATGCTAGTGACTGGGATCTCAGCGGCATAGCAGAGTATCTATCAATAACAGCTGAAATGGTTATTGATCTTGCTAATTCAGAAGATTGGCCGGAATGGTATGAGGGCAATGAATTCAAGTCAATTAGGGAAGCGTCGAGAACGACATCCAACTAACTAAGGAAGTCAAAGATAGTGGAAGGGGATGAAAAATCTGCATTGCAAGAGCTTTCTGAGCGTCTTGCAAAAACATCGGATGAACAGCGAGAAGAGGCGCGTGATAAGCGCCATGGACGTGGTTATCGTACAGCCCGCGAAAACCTCCAAGACATAGCCGATCCCGATTCATTTATGGAGTATGGGCAACTCGCTGTGGCAGCACAGCGTAATCGTCGAGAATACGAAGAACTGCAACAAAGCACCGCAGCCGATGGCATTATCACCGGTCTGTGTACCATCAACTCTGAACTGGTGGGAGCCGATTTAGCTAAGGCGATTGTTATCATTAATGATTACTCTGTACTTGCTGGTACACAGGGTTTTTTCCACCACAAAAAATTAGACAGAATGTGTGATTTGGCTGAACGTTTGGCATTGCCTGTAATCATGTACACCGAAGGAGGTGGAGGTCGGCCCGGTGATACGGATGTAACAACTCACATTGCAGGACTTAATGTACTTTCATTTACCAATTGGGCCAGACTGGCAGGTAAAGTTCCCCGTATAGCAATAAATAATGGTTTTTGCTTTGCTGGAAATGCGGCTTTATTTGGATGTGCCGACTTTAAAATTGCCACTCGTGATTCTTGGGTTGGGATGGCAGGACCCGCCATGATAGAGGGAGGTGGGCTTGGTAAATTTGAGCCAACAGATATAGGGCCTGCCGAAATGCAAGAAAGTAATGGTGTCATTGATATTCTCACTGAGAATGAAGCGCAAGCAACCGAACTTGCCAAGCAACTCCTGTCATATTTCCAAGGCTCAATCGACTCGTGGTCTGTTGCAGACCAGATGACACTTCGAGACATAATTCCCAAGGATCGTCGATGGGCTTATTCTGTTCGTGATGTGATCAGAACAATATCTGATGAAGGTAGTTTTCTAGAACTTCAACGCATATACGGACGCAACATTATCACCGGTTTTATCAGAATTGAGGGTCATCCTGTTGCTTTAATCGCAAACGATTGTCAACAGATGGGTGGTGCAGTTGATGCTGTATCAGCTGAGAAGGCGGCTCAGTTTCTCACCATTTGTAGTGCTTTCAAACTGCCAGTTGTATCACTTACAGATACGCCTGGTTTTATGGTAGGTCCTGACAGTGAGGAGGAGGGTGCTGTGCGCAGGATGGCATCTTTGTTTATTGCAGGTGCGGCCTTGTCTTCTCCAGTGGTGGCAATTTTTCTTCGCAAAGGCTACGGTCTTGGGGCAATGGCAATGGTTGGAGGTAGTTTCCTCGATCCTCTGTACTCTGCTGCATGGCCGACTGGTGAATTTGGTGCAATGGGTCTTGAGGGTGCAGTAAGGCTTGGTTTTAAGAAGGAGCTTGATTCAGAGAAAGATCCGCAAAAAAGGGCTGAATTGTTCGAAAAACTGGTGACTCAGAGCTACGACGCAGGCAAGGCAACCGAGATGGCATCACACTTGGAGATTGATGCTGTCATTGATCCAGCAATGACAAGAGAATTTATAGTAAAAGCCTTACATGCAATTAAATAAGTGAAATTGTTCTTTTTTAAACTGAAACCGAGTAAAAAAATAGTTCCGTAGCTATGAGTGTCAATGAACCTACTGTTTTTCTCGATATGGACGGTGTACTGGTTGATTTTTTTAATGCTTTTGCAAAACTTGCTAACGTAAAACACTGGAAGCAAATGGATCCTCAAAGGTTGCAAGATGTTTTGAACAAGATTGTCGGCTCGGATTATTTTGCTAAACTTCCAAAAACCAATGCCTGCGATAGCATCGTAGAAATGGTCGTAGACTTTGCAGGATCTTATTCCATTTTATCTTCACCCTTGAGAGGAGATATTGCCAACAGTACTAAACACAAACGGGCTTGGGTAATGGATAATCTATCTCCACAGCCTACGACTACAATTATTGTGAGAGATAAAAGCCAATATGCACTTTTAAATGGTGTTCAAAACATCTTGATTGATGATCGTGCTAACAACATTCACAAGTGGAAGGAGGCAGGTGGATATGGGATAAAATTCCAAGCGAACGAGAACGATTTATCCGTTATATCCGGAGCTTTAAAAGCTTATAAGATAGAGAATACTTAGTTTTTTAGCAAAGTTGCCAAATGCTTGTAAGCAGCATTTTGATACTCTGGACTTGATCCAGCCATCACCTCACCTTTAATCGCACATGTTTCATAGGCTCGTCTTCTGTCTTGCGGGTCGCTGAAATCAAATTCTCCCTTGGCGCTATACACCGTTTTTGTTTCAGCAGATACCCAAAAGTGACATTCTGCAAAACTGTAAGCATCAGGCCATAATTTCAGTGGTAGAGGACTGTCAAAGGAATGATATGCTCCTGGGTACAATTCAATCTTGGCATTGCCACCCATCTTGTTGATCCTTGAGACAAGCTCGATACAAGGCTTTGGTGGGGTCCAATTGTCAGCCGCGCCCATATAGATCTGCATCAGGTCTTTATCCCAATCATCAACATCGGGTATGGCCATACAGCCAGGGTACCACATTAAATACCCGGTAAAACTTTCTCCTTTTTGAAATACTTCCTGTTGAAACGGTATCCACGCGTTATACAATGCTGCAGTGCCTCCCAAGCTCCAGCCAGCAGCAAAAATTTTTCTGTTATCAATTCTAGGGTCATCCCAGAGCATTTTCAGAGCCATAGCCATGTCCCAGACCACTGTCTCGAGAGTCATATTAATCTGGTCACCAACGGTGGACTTGGTGCCTCTTGAGTCGAAAGGATGCATCGCAAAGACCGCAAAACCAGCCTGTCGCATTAATTCAAGGTATTCGAGATGATGTTCCCGCCAATTGAGCGAACCGTGTGATGCGATAATCAAGGGATAGCTTTCTTTTTCTTCATCAGGAAAGCTCAAATAACCAAATACTTCTTGGTCAGGCTGAGTATTTATGGCATTGTCAAAAATATTTTCAAAGCCGATGATGTTTTTAGAGGTATAGGTCATTTTCCCATGAGCAGAATCGTGACCATAAACATTAAAATTAGAAAGGAGCAGGAACAACAAGCCCGCTAATAAAAAATGACTGTGTTGTCTTTTCATTGCAACATACTAACAGAAAACCTTCAGTAGTTATGTTATAAAGAAAACACAGAAATCTTGATGCTATTAGGAGAAACAATATGAGAGGGATACATAAGAATTGTTCGAGGACTTTAAAATCAGGGCTATTATTAGCAATAGCCTTTGCTCCATTTTTTCTTCAAGCAACAACCCTGATCCACGCTGGAAAATTGATTGACGGCAAGTCAGATCAAGCTCAGACAAAAATGACTATTGTGATTAATGATAATCTTATTACAGATGTTATTAAGGGTTATAAAAACCCTAAAGACGATGAGACCTACCTAGATCTGAAGGGCTACACAGTTCTTCCAGGGCTCATGGATATGCACGTTCACTTCGGTGGTGAATATCAATCAAAAGCAGAGAGACCCTCTAAAGTTGAAAAGGAGATGGAGGCTATTCTTGCGACTCAAGACGCATACGTTACTTTTTTTGCTGGCTTCACAACTGTGAGACAAGTCGGCGATAGTGGAATGGTTGCTATTAGTCTCAGAGATGCCATCAACCAAGGTAAGGTTGTTGGCCCGAGAATTTTCACCTCTGGCAAGAGCTTAGCAACAACAGGGGGCCATGCAGACCCCACCAACGGTAGGGCTGTCGGTAAGTATGACTATCCATTACCAGAAGATGGCGTTGTCAACGGTCCTTATGAAGTTTATACAGCGGTAAGACAAAGATATAAAGATGGGGCTGATGGCATAAAAATCACAGTTACTGGCGGCGTTTTAAGTGAAGCTAAATCAGGCAGTAATCCACAATTTACTCAAGAAGAAGTTAATGCCGTTGTCAATGCCGCTAAAGACTATGGAATGTGGGTAGCAGTTCATGCCCATGGAGCGGAAGGAATGAAACGTGCTATTCGAGCTGGAGTTGATTCTATTGAACATGGGACCTTCATGGACGAAGAAGCCATGGAACTCATGATTGAAAACGGCACTTATTATGTTCCAACAATATCTGCCGGAGAGTTTGTTGCTGCAAAATCTAAAATAGATAATTACTTTCCAGAAATAGTCAGACCCAAAGCAGCCAGTGTCGGCCCTCAAATAGCAGATACTTTCTCCAAAGCCTATAAAAAAGGAGTCAAGATAGCTTTTGGGACTGACGCAGGTGTTCAACCTCACGGAACAAATTGGGAAGAATTTGTCTTCATGGTTAAGAATGGAATGTCTGAAATGGCAGCCATTCAAGCTGCCACAATGGAAACAGCAAAGCTGCTAACAATTGATGACACCTTAGGATCCATAGAAGAAAGTAAAATTGCTGACATCATCGCAATCAAGGGCGATCCTTTGGAAGATATTAGTTTGCTTAAAAGTATTGCTTTGGTGATGAAAGATGGAAAAGTATACAAACAGACAAATTAGACATCATAATTGGTTAAATTTTAGTAATGATCGGGCCATTTGATTCATTAAGGGAATATGTAGGTGCCTTGGAGTCAAGAGATCTCCTAATTCGCATTCCTAAAATGGACCAGGACAGATACGAAGCGACAGGTTTCGCATACCAGCTGGTTAAAGAATTTAGCTATGATTTGGCGCCTGCGTTTTTAATTGAAAAAATAAAAATAAACAATCGGTGGATGGATGGACCCATACTGGGTAATCTTTTTGGAGGTTGGCATGCAGAAGCATTGATCTACGGTGTTGATGCTCTGGATCGGAATCAGCAGGCAGCCCGTCAAATGACTTTTCAGCATCTTACAAATCTTTTTAAAGGTAAAAATAGTTGGCCAACATTATCTCCGGTGGAAATTGACTCAGATCAAAGTCCTTGCAAAGAAAATGTTTTGCTTGGTAAAGAAGTCGACATTTTAAAGTTTCCTTGGTTGCAGACGAATCCTGCAGATGCAGGTAGCTATATCAATGCAGCAACCATTTTTATTGAAGACCCTGATTTGGGTCGAAATGTTGCTACCTATCGTTGTCAGGTCAAAAGTAAAGACAAAATAGGAGTGAATACGGAAATCGGCCAGAATGCTTGGAATTTTCTAATGAAGATGCAAAAACAGGGAAAAAAGAAAGCAGCCATTGCCGTTGTAAATGGTGTGGATCCTATTACCTTTACTTTGGGTGCCTCCAAATTAGCGAAATTAGGAGAAGATGAACTTGAGTACGTTGGTGGTCTAAGAGGGAAGCCTGTGGAGATGGTTAAATGTGAGACAAGTGAGATATTGGTACCAGCCCATTGTGAAATTGTACTCGAAGGCGAGATACCTTTGGGTGAAATGGAAGAAGAGGGACCTTATGGAGAGATGTACGGGTTTATGGGACTCAAAAAAAACCAGAATTTTTTCATGAACATTAACGCAGTTACCCATCGAAATAATCCTTGGATCGTCAATTCGTTTGCCGGGGTAACCAAAATTTCCCCAAGTATTTTGCAAACTGTTATTAATTCCATAGATTATAAAGAAGCAATACCCAATCTCTTGGATATTTACCGTCCTGCAGAAAGCACCGGTGTGCTTCTAGCCAGTATTGATAAAAAACATGCAGGCGAAGGTATATCTGCTGGGAGAATACTGGCTGAAAAAGATTTTTTTGGTAAAGTGATTATCGTTGTAGATAAGGACGTTGATGTGCATGATAAAGCTGAAATTTTTCAAGCTTTAGGCACAAGATGGCAACCTTATCCTGCAGCAGAAATTGTTGAAGAGACCAAAGGGATGCCTTTAGACGCGAGTGCTCCGAAAAGGTTTTTTACCAGTAAAATAATCATTGATGCCACTCGGCAATTCTCTGATGAAGGGGGTCCGACTATTTGGCCAGAAATTTCTAAAGTTATGCTGCAAGAACTTAGCCCAGATACTTTTGATCTGATTGAACAAAATTGGGAGAGTTATTTTAGTGATTGGAAACCATAAAGTGCCTCATTCAGATGAATACTTTATGGAACTTGCAATTGAACAAGCTGTTATTGGGCAAGCAAGGGGTGAAGTCCCAGTTGGCGCACTTTTTGTTGAGGAAGATGAAGTAGTGGTAGCTTCTGCTAATGCATCCATAGAACTCAGTGACCCAACCGCTCATGCTGAGGTCATGGTTATGCGTAAGGCTGCTCAGTTAAAAGGAAATTATCGATTGGGAGGATCTGTGTACGTAACACTTGAGCCATGTCTTATGTGCTTGGGCGCAATGATACACGCCAGAGTTGAGAGATTAGTTTTTGGTACTCACGACATTGTTTCTGGAGCGGCTGTGTCGGTTTACAACTTAGCACAGTCTCCTCACCAGAATCACCGTATTAAAGTGGTAGAAGGTGTTTTGGAAAGAAAATGCCAAACAATCCTCAAAGAATTTTTTCTATCTAAACGACAACAGTAATTGCTGTAAGGCAAAAAACCTAGCGCCTAGTAGCCTTAGAAATTTTGGAAAAATTAAGATCATCAAAGGTAAAACTTCCACCTGGAGAGAGCGTTTCTCCCACTTGTTGACGCCAATCGTAATGCATGCCTAATGAGCCATCTATTGGAGGTTCAATGATGAATTTCAGGGTGTACTTATCATCAATCTCGCCAGGTAGTTTAATATTTTGGGCGTAATGAAAACCATCTGATAGATTGAGATGCGGGACCAAATTCACTGTAGTTGAAGTGTTTGAGATTTCATTTTTAACAAGTACAGAAATTTTTAGATAAGCAACATGGCCACCGGGAACAGAGCCTTTGGGAGCATTCTCCGACCAATTTGCCAACACTTCAAGATGCACATCTGTTTTATTTTCAGCAAGAAAAACAGCAGTGGGTGTAACGTCATCTTTTATTCCACATTCAAAAATTAAATGTACACCCGGACCAATGTCTGCTTCCCCAATGATCATTTCTGGTAGGGCAAACAAATTAAATGGTATTAACCAACTGAAAAGTAATATTGTGTTTAAAATTTTTCTATTCACTCTTAGCACTTTGACTATTATTTCGCTATATAAAAAATACCAATAAGAATTAATATTGTTGAGATGGTACCTTTAATGATGAAAAATAAGACCGAACCTTTAACGGTGTAATTCAAAATCTTCAATTTGTCGTCTTTAAGTTTTTGTAAAAATCTCACAATTATTTTGCTTCCAAGCTAAGTCAGTAAATATGATAATGATAATCATTCTCATTTCCAACAATTATTTTCCCATCATCCTTGTGTTTGGAAAACAATAATACCAACCGGTAAAAGTTCTGAGTTATAATTCTCACAAAGTTTTTTGATTACACCACAATCCAGAATCCATGCCTTCAAAAAAACTCTATAAAATTATATTTACAAATCAAGGCAAGATTTATGAAATCTATGCCAAGAATGTTAACAGCAGCAACATATTCGGCTTCATTGAAATAGAGAACCTTGTCTTTGGTGAGCGAACATCGATTGTTCTTGATCCCTCTGAGGAGAAAATTAAGACGGAATTTAGTGGAGTTACCAAAACCAACATTCCTATGCATTCAGTATTGAGAATTGACGAAGTCGATAAACAAGGCATCAGTAAAATCAGTCAAGCTGATGGAGACAATGTCACCCACTTGCCCGGCACTGTTTACTTGCCCAAAGATAAGCCCAAAGAATAGTTGAAGCTAGTATGAAGGGCAAACTATGATAGAAATAAAAGGCCCACCCTCACACTCGCCATTTAGACTGCAACAACTTCTCGAAGAATTAAGGAAACTTAATGATTCAATAGAGAACCTAGGCGCACGTTATACCCATTTTATTGACTCCACTAATCAACTGGACCAAAAAGAACTCGAGGTACTCAAGGTTCTTCTAACTTATGGTCCAGATTGGGACATGGGCCCAGAAGATGGGCAAAAGATCATTGTTATCCCAAGGTTTGGAACCATTTCACCTTGGTCAAGCAAGGCAACCGAGATTGCTAGATTATCTGGATTATCGACAATTCAGCGTATTGAAAGGGGGATTATTTATACCCTTGTTAACAGCGGTGGTCTAGAGAATAAGGATTTGGAATCTCTATTTGGCAAACTCCATGATCGCATGACACAAACGGTGTTACTCCATGGCCAGGATGCTCAATTGTTGTTTCAGTCGCAAACTCCTAAAGAGCTACGTACCATACCGGTTTTGTCTCAAGGATTGGAGGCGTTAGAACAGGCAAATGCTGAACTTGGTATGGCTTTATCTCAAAAGGAAATGGAGTATTTAATTGCGAATTTTGCGGCTCTAAAACGTGATCCCACCGATGCGGAATTGATGATGTTTGCCCAAGCCAATTCCGAGCATTGCCGACATAAAGTTTTCAATGCTGATTGGATCATTGATGGGATCAAACAAGAGCACACTCTGTTCGACATGATCAAGCACACTTACCAATCATTTCCCGAGGGTATTTTATCTGCTTACAAAGATAATGCTGCTGTTATGACTGGCGGAACCGGCAATTGGTTTATGCCGGATTCTGAAAAAAAATCCTATTCATTTTTCAAAGATAATATACATTCGATGATGAAGGTAGAGACTCATAATCATCCCACAGCCATCTCGCCATTTCCCGGAGCTGCAACTGGATCGGGTGGTGAAATTAGGGATGAGACTGCTACCGGCAGAGGTGCTACTCCTAAGGCTGGCTTGACCGGCTTTGTTGTTTCACACCTTCAGATACCTGACTTTACCCAATCTTGGGAAAAGAGCATTGGCAGACCCGACCGGATAGCTTCCTCTCTGGAGATTATGATGGAAGGTCCGATTGGTGGAGCATCCTTTAATAATGAATTTGGTAGACCCAATATATTGGGTTTTTTTCGAACATTTGAAGACCAGAATCAACTTCATGAGAACTACGCCTGGGGATATCACAAACCAATAATGATTATTGGTGGTTTGGGCAATATTTCTGGTTCATCAGTGGATAAATGTGATACTGAGGATGAGTCTCTTTTGATTGTTTTGGGAGGTCCTGCCATGTTGATTGGTTTAGGTGGAGGTTCGGCTTCTTCCCTCTCATCCGGCATGAGCACAGAAGATTTGGATTATGCTTCTGTACAGCGTGGCAACGCAGAACTAGAGAGAAGAGCTCAGGAAGTAATTAACCAGTGTTTTGCCATGTCCATCGATGAATCTTCTGATGGGAATCCAATACTTTTGATCCACGACGTAGGAGCTGGAGGTTTATCCAATGCCATCCCTGAAGTAGTGGATCACAGCCAAATGGGTGCAGATCTAGAATTGAGAAGCATTCCTAATGCAGAACCGGGCATGACACCATTGGAGATATGGTGCAATGAAGCCCAAGAACGCTATGTTCTGGCAATTCATGCTAGGCATCTGACTCTATTCGATCGTATTTGTAAACGTGAAAGATGTCCATATGCAGTTGTTGGCGCAATCAAAGAACACGGCAATCTTAAATTGCATGATGATCATTATGGTAACAACCCTATAGATATGCCCATGGAGGTTCTTTTTGGCAATCCTCCCAAAACAAAGATCGATATAAATAGGAGTAAAGTGCAGATCGAAAAGGGAGATTTGGACTTTATAAGTATTGAGCAGGCTTGTGAGTATATTCTTCGTTTTCCAACCGTTTCCGATAAAACTTTTCTCATTCATATTGGCGACAGGACTGTAGGAGGTTTGGTCTCACAGGATCAGTTCGTTGGACCTTGGCAGATTCCGGTCAGTGATGTTGGGGTGACAATTAAAGACCATAGTTCTTTCCGAGGTGAAGCCATGGCAATTGGTGAGCGGACACCGGTTGCAACTTTAAATCCTTCGGCTTCTGGTCGATTGGCTGTTGGAGAAGCCATTACCAATATCTTGTCTGCTTCCATTGAAAAGATGAGTGATATCAAATTCTCAGCAAATTGGATGTCGTCCATCGAAACGGATTCACAAAAACAGGCATTGTATGAAACAGTCAAAGCAGTCACTTTGGATCTCTGTAGTAAGTTGGGTCTCGTCATACCAGTCGGGAAAGATTCACTTTCAATGCAAACAACATGGGAACAGGAAGGTGCTTCAAAAAAAGTGACAGCACCCTTGTCTCTGGTGATATCCGCTTTTGCTCCTGTGCTTGATGTAAGAACTACCATCACACCAGAATTGCAAAAAACAAAAGGCTCCAAGTTATTGCTGATCGATTTAGGACGTGGTAGAGATAGATTGGGTGGCTCATGCTTATCTCAGGTTTTCAATGTTGCGGCAGGTGAGCCAGCTGACTTAGATGATCCAGATTTACTCGCAAACTTTTTTTCTGCAGTCACAACATTAAAACAACATCAGAAAATTTTGGCTTATCACGATCGATCCGATGGTGGATTATTTGCAACATTATGTGAAATGTCCTTTGCTGGAAAAATGGGTCTGACAATTAATCTTAATACTGCATCTAAGACCGAAACCATCGCTGCCTTGTTTAATGAGGAATTGGGCGCTGTTATTCAAGTTGATGCTGCAGAATGTTATGAAGTATTTAAGATATTTGAGGATTTTGAATTGAATGAATTTGTTTCAGTGGTAGCAGATGTTACTGAGAAAGATGAAATAGTGATCAATTCAAAATACGGTGATACACAAACATTCAGCTTATTTGATCTGCAACGTATGTGGTCTGAACTATCCTTTAAAATGCAGTCTCTAAGGGACAATCCAGTGACTGCAAGAGAGGGTTTTGAAGCTTTACTTGATGCAACAGACCCAGGCATTGAGCCTGTAGTTAGTTTTGATATGTCTAATCTTTGTAAATCTAAAGTTCAGAAAAGCGAAAAAAGACCAAAGGTGGCAATACTTCGTGACCAAGGTGTGAATAGTCATATTGAGATGGCAGCAGCCTTTGATGTGGCAGGATTTGAAGCTCATGATGTTCATATGACTGATGTTCTTGATGCCAATCACAGTTTGGATGATTTTGTTGGTTTGGTTGCTTGTGGCGGTTTTTCCTATGGAGATGTTTTAGGTGCAGGGGGCGGTTGGGCAAAAACAATCCTCTTCCATTCAAGAGCAAGAAAAGAATTCGAATTATTTTTTTCCCGAGAAGATACATTTGCTCTTGGCGTCTGCAATGGTTGTCAAATGTTCTCTCAGTTAAGAGACATTATTCCAGGCACCAAACACTGGCCACAATTTGTTACCAATCTTTCAGAACAATTTGAGGCAAGATTAAATGTTGTTGAAATCCTCAAAAGTCAGTCACTCTTTTTTACCGATATGGAGAATAGTTTTTTACCTATTGTTACCTCCCATGGTGAAGGTAGGGTTCAATTCTATGATCATGCAGATCATCTTGCTTTGAGTGAGAATCAACAAACTTGTATCCGATATGTTGATAATTTCAAAAATCCAGCCTCTCTCTATCCAGCAAATCCGAATGGTTCTGAAGGAGGTTTAGCCGGTCTTTGTTCTGTTGATGGAAGAGTGAGCATCATTATGCCTCATCCAGAAAGAGTGTTACGCTCGATTCAACACTCTTGGTGTCCACGTGAATGGAGTGGATATGCACCTTGGTTGAGGATGTTTCAAAATGCGAGGGATTGGATTGGTTGATTCTAAAACATTGGTAGTAAAGGATGAAAACATTTCGTCCTATGGGTTTGGCGATGATCACCCGTTCGGTCCAGACAGACACGGTGCTTTCCACCGGTATTTGGCTGATTCTGGTATTTCCAGTCTGGTCCATTTGGCTGCTTCAGGCTACATAGCTGTTAGGGCGGATATAGAGAGGTTTCATACCAATGAATATATTGATCGAGTAATTGCACATTGTCAGTTGGGCAAAGGATTTTTGGATAATGGAGACACACCTGCGATTCAAGGACTTTATGAATCTTCCTTAGCTGTGGTTGGAGCTTCTTTATTTGTTACAGAGGAAATAATTTCTGGACGATTTAAAAGGGCATTCGTTCCCATTGCCGGATTACACCATGCCAAAAGAGACTCAGCAGGTGGATTCTGTATTTTTAATGATATTGGTGTGGTCATCGAAACATTAAGGAAGATCCATGGGGTCAATAGAATTGCATATATTGATATCGATGCTCACCATGGAGATGGTGTTTATTATTCATACGAAGAAGATCCAAATCTGATTTTTGTGGACGTACATGAAGACGGACGTTTTTTGTTTCCTGGAACCGGTTTTCCTGAAGAGATTGGAATTGGACCTGCTAAAGGAACGAAAAAAAATATTTCACTAAAACCCGGAGATGGTGATGTTGTATTTCAGGACAACTGGTCTCACATTCAGGCTTTCCTTGATGATTCTGAACCGGAATTTTTTATCCTTCAGTGTGGTGCTGATAGTTTATTGGGTGATCCCATAACCAATCTTGCTCTGTCTGAGAGGTCACATTACCTTGCTGCCCAATCACTTACATTATTGGCTGAAAAACATGCAAAAGGACGAATAATTGCCTTAGGTGGAGGAGGCTATAACAGAGACAATATTGGCAGAGCATGGACGCAGGTGGTAAAAGCATTTGTAGATCATCCATAAAAAAATCGATCTATTTTCTCTAAGTAAGTAAAATCACAGTACCAATAATAATATTCTGGTTAAGGGAATGACTATAGATCAAAAAATTTCGGATTTAGATCCTGAACTTAGTGCTGCAGTAGCAGCTGAGCTACAAAGACAAGAAGAGCACATTGAGTTAATAGCATCGGAGAATTATGCAAGTGTAGGCGTTATGACACTTCAAGGATCTGTATTGACCAACAAATACGCTGAAGGATATCCATCACGTCGATACTACGGCGGTTGTGAAAATGTTGATGTCGCTGAAAATCTAGCAATAGACAGAGCCAAACAACTCTTTTCTGCTGATTTTGTTAATGTTCAAGCCCATTCAGGCTCTCAAGCAAACATGGCTGTTTATATGTCTTTACTTGAGCCGGGAGACACCATTCTTGGAATGAGCCTTGCTGAGGGAGGCCACTTGACACATGGGCACCCGGTTAATTTTTCCGGTAGATTGTATAACTTTTTCGGCTATGGATTGGATAACAAAACCGGCATGATTGACTATCAACGTCTTGAAGCCTTAACTAAAGAGCAAAAGCCAAAAATGATTGTTGGGGGTTTTTCTGCATACTCTCGCATTGCAGATTGGGATAAATTTAGACAGATAGCAGATTCTGTCGGTGCATATCTGATGGTTGATATGGCACACATTGCAGGTCTTGTTGCCGCTGGTTGTTATCCAAATCCGGTTCCGATTGCAGATATTACAACGTCTACTACACATAAAACATTAAGAGGACCAAGAGGAGGTCTGATCTTAGGCAGAGCCAATGCAGATATTGAAAAAGCGATTAATAAACAAGTCTTTCCTGGAACACAAGGCGGCCCATTGATGCACGTAATTGCGGCAAAAGCTTTTGCGTTTCTAGAAGCTATGCACCCAGATTTTGTTCGCTATCAAAAACAGGTTATTGCCAATGCCAAACTCATGGCAAATCTCTTTATTGAATCGGGTTTCAAAGTAGTTTCTGAAGGCACAGATAGTCATCTGTTCTTGTTGGATCTAACCGACAAAAATATAACAGGTGCTGAGGCGGAAACAACTCTCGGGGAGGCTAATATAACTCTGAATAAGAATTCAGTACCCAATGATAGAAGACCACCAATGGTTACAAGCGGTCTTAGAATTGGTACCCCAGCAATAACCACTCGCGGTTTTAAAGAAAGCGAAGTGATTAAACTAGTGGAACTGATAATCTCAATCCTTGGAGACATTGAAAACCAGGAGCAAATTCTCTTGGTTAAGAATCAAGTTCAGAAACTGTGTAAGCAATTTCCTGTTTACAATCTACTTTAGAATTATGCACTGCCCTTATTGCGGTAACCAAGAAACCAAGGTGGTAGATTCCAGATTAGCTGGTGATGGATACCAAATTAGACGCAGAAGAGAGTGTGTAGGATGTTCTGAAAGGTTTACTACTTTTGAATCTGCAGAATTTGTTTTACCTAAACTTATAAAAAGAGATCAATCGCGTGAGCCTTTCAATGAGACAAAATTGAGGAGCGGAATACTTAAAGCAACGGAAAAGAGACCTATAAGCAGTGAAGTCATTGAAGAACTGATTTCAAGAGTAGTGCGAAAAGTTCAAAAAATGGGAGAAAGAGAAATCCAGTCAAGACTCCTTGGTGAATTAGTAATTGAGGAATTGAGAGAAATTGATGAAATTGCTTTTGTTAGATATGCCTCTGTTTACCGAAGATTCCAAGATATAGAGGAATTCAAAAAAGAAATAGAATCGCTTCGTGAAATCTCAAATAATGAGGTGCAAGGCGCTCAGTTTTCTATTTTTCCGGAAGAAGAGGAGCAGTAATTAAACAAATAGAAAAACACGAAAAATACATGCAGATTGCGTTGGATTTAGCGAAGAAAGGCATGCATAGTTCAATGCCAAATCCCAGAGTTGGCTGCGTTGTTGTACATGAAAATCAAATTGTCGGTCGAGGATGGCACAGGGCTACTGGCGAAGCTCACGCTGAATCGATTGCCCTATCAGAAGCGGGAAATAAAGCACAGGGTTCAACCGTCTACAGTACACTCGAGCCTTGTACCCACTATGGAAAAACTCCTCCTTGTGTGGAAGCATTGATCGCTGCTCGTGTTGGGAAAGTTGTTTATGCCGTGGAGGATCCCAATCCTATAGTATCGGGTCAAAGCAGGAAAATACTTGAATCAGCAGAAATTGAAGTCATTGCAGGGATTTTAAGTCAAGAAAGCAAAGATTTAAATATCGGTTTTCACAAGCGTATGGAGACTGGGCTGCCTTATATTCGTACCAAAATTGCTGCCAGTATTGATGGGAAAACAGCTCTAATGAATGGGGATAGTCAATGGATTAGTTCAATAAAATCCAGAGATGATGTGCAACTTTGGAGGGCTAGAAGTTGTGCAATAGTAACCTCAATTGACACTGTCATTGCAGATGATCCTTCCTTAAATGTAAGAATTAATGATTTTTTAGATAACAACCAACCTGCGCGAGTTATTCTGGATTCACAATTAAGAATTAAAAGCCATTACAAAATTCTAAAATCACCAGGAGATGTGATTGTATACAGTCTGAAGCAGGTTCATAATGACCCAATTTTTGAGGGAATTATTGAAAATATGGAAGAGCATGATGGGCATGTTTCGCTAGAAGCTGTATTTCTTGATTTGGCAAAAAAGGAGATCAATGAGGTAATGTTTGAATGCGGAGGGATATTAAATGGGGTACTGCTGAAACAAAATTTCATAGATGAAATTATTATTTATTTAGCCCCTTGTATACTGGGTGATCAAGCAAACAATATGTTCAGCTTGCCGGTGATATCTGTTATGTCAGATAGGTATGATTTTAATTTAGCTCAAGTCGATAAAACTGGTGACAATATCAGAATTATTTTGAAGAAATAAAATTTAATTTGACAATGTACATCAATGGCTAAGTAAGAATTGAGATGGAAAAGAACGATAAAAATTTAAACCAATTTACTCAAATCAAGGACATCATTGAGGATGTACGAATGGGGGAAATGGTTATCATTGTGGATGATGAAGAACGAGAGAATGAAGGCGATCTTATGATAGCTGCTGAAAAGATACAGCCTGAAGACATCAATTTTATGTTGCAGTACGCACGTGGATTAATGTGTCTCACCTTAACGCAAGACAGATGTAAATTATTGGACATACCTCTCATGGTTGACAAGACAGATGGTGATCATGAAACCAATTTTACCGTCTCCATCGAAGCTGCCCAAGGTGTTGGTACAGGGAGTTCCGTCAACGATCGGGCCAGAACAATCAGAACCGCAGTTGCTGTCGATGCACAACCCAAAGATTTAAAGCAACCAGGCCATGTTCTCCCCTTAATGGCTCAGGAAGGGGGTGTTTTGACGAGACCGGGTCATACCGAAGCTGGGTGTGATATCACCCGACTGGCTGGCCTCAGATCTGCAGCTGTTATTGTAGAGATTCTGAATAAGAATGGAGCAATGGCTAGTAGAAGTGAACTCTTTAAATTTGCGGCTGAACATCAACTCAAAATTGCAACCATTGCTGATTTAATTAGTTATCGGTTGGAAAATGAGGATTAACATGTCCAAGAGCAATAAAAAACAAGAAGAAGCCAGGTTAACAAAAAAAGGTCGTTCTGGTTCCAGGCAATTATTGTTACAAGCTCTATACCAGTATCAACTCACTGGTGATGGTTTTAATGCATTATTTTCACAATCAAAGCAAACAGAGGAATTTTCACGGATCGACCAAATACACTTTAAATATCTTCTTCAAGAAATTCTAAAAAATCCAGATAAATTGGATAAAATTTCGTCCAAACATTCAGACAGGCCAAATGAACAGCTCGGCCCAGTTGAGCGAGCAATTATTTGGATCGGTTTAATTGAATTGTTGTCTGATCAAGATATACCTGCAAATGTCGTTATCAACGAAGCAATAGAGTTGGCAAAAACTTATGGTGCTCAAGATAGCTATCAATTTGTCAACGGGGTTTTGGATGCTTTCCTAAAAGAACATTCGTCAAAGTAAAATCTTTTCATGCCATCGTATAAGGAAACAGAGATTATAGAAGCATTGAAAGAGTCAACATCCGTATCACCTGAGAATGTGATTTTAGGGATTGGGGACGATGGAGCTGTTACTTCTATAGAACCAGGGTATCAATTGGTCACTGCAACTGATGTCATAGCTGCTGGTAGTCATTATCCAGAGGGCATTGATCCCCAAGCAATAGGACATAGATCTCTTGCAGTAAACCTTAGTGACATTGCCGCTATGGGAGCAACTCCAGTTTGGGCAAATTTAATTTTCAGCCTTCCTATTATTACTAAAGAATGGGTAGATAAATTTATTTTAGGATTTTCGTCGCTTGCAAATGAATATAACATTGCTCTGATTGGTGGGGACACAATTTGTGGCCCAGAATTTTTTGCGGTCTCTCTACAAGGAATTGTTGCTGATAACCGATACATTTCAAGAGCAGGCGCTCAACTGGGAGATTCGATTTATGTTTCCGGTTGCTTAGGTAGTGCTTCATGTGGCAGGGAAATGATAGAGCAAGAGAAGATTACCCCAATCAATCAGCCTTTGGTAAAAAAATTTTTATACCCGACTCCCAGAGTGAAACAAGCAAAAGAACTCAATGAATTAGCATCATCCATGATTGATTTATCAGACGGTCTTTATTGTGATTTGGGGAAAATCTTATCTGAAAGCGTTAAGGGAGCTTGGATCGATGTTTCCAGACTGCCAATTTCAGAAACATTAAACTATTTTTTAGGAAGAGAAAAATCTATTGAGAAGGCACTTATAGGCGGCGATGATTATGAACTGTGTTTTACTGTTCCAAAAATTAAACAAAACCAATTTGACTTATTTGCCAAATCCGACAAAGCAATCGAATACACGCACATTGGTGAAATAACCAGTGAGAATGGATTGAAGTTGTTAGACAAGGGAAGTGAATACAGTCTCACTGAAAATCCCTATTCCCATTTTTAGTGTATAGGGAGTGCACACACAAAATATAAAATGTTGGACTACACAAAAAGAGCTAAAAATTACGATAAAAGGTGGAAGCATTATTGCCTTCCTTCATTTTCCAAATCAATTCAAATTATAGATCTATACCAAGATTCAAGGCTCCTGGATGTGGGTTGTGGGACAGGCATTTTTTTAAAAATATTAGAAAAAAAATATCCATCCGCACAGCTCAATGGTATTGATTCAAATCAAGCCATGCTTGCAAAAGCTTCTGAAAAACTCTCAAGCAAGGTGGATTTGGAATTGGGGAGTGCAGAGTCCCTACCATACGATTCCCAGTCATTTGATTGGCTGGTGTTATCTAATTGTTTGGGCCATATCAAGAATCAAGAAGTTGCTTTGAGTGAAGCGCACAGAGTTTTGAAAGATGATGGGAAAGTAATTATTACTGATTGGACTAAAGATTTTTTGGCCATGCAATTTGTAAATCTCTACACTCAATTATTTGATTATGCCGAATACAACAGCTTAAAGAGCTCTGAAACAATCACGATGATGGAGAAGCTGCATTTCGAGTGCATAAGTGCAGAGAACTATAAAATTAATTGGTTCTGGGGGCTCTACACTATTCTTGGCATTAAGAGATAGGCCAACTTTAATAAATATTAATTATAGATTACTTTAAATTCTCATCCGTTGTTTTCAACTCACCTTCCATGAGAATTTTTATCTTCGTCTCAGTTTCTTCTAGGGTTTTCTGGCACTCTCTTGATAACTTGACTCCCTGTTCAAATTTTTTGAGTGCTTGGTCCAATTCAAGTTCACCATTTTCTAGTTCTGCAACAAGTTTTTCAAGATCAGACAAGCTCTCTTCAATTGTTTTCTTTTGATTCTTTGTTTTACTCATTAAATGCACTCCAAGGGTTTTTTTGAAGATGAAATATTAGGTTTGCACAGACTTTTCTCAGAATCAATCAAATAAATAGAATTTGAGTATTGTCGTAACATCACATATGTTGTAAAATTAGAATCATTCTAATTATTATAAAGTTTTGGGAGGTCAAAATGAGTTTGAAGGGTAGTCAAACAGAACAAAATTTAAAGGACGCATTTGCGGGTGAATCACAAGCAAATAGACGTTACTTGTACTTCGCAGCAAAGGCAGATGTCGAAGGATACAATGATGTTGCTGCAGTCTTTCGATCCACTGGAGAGGGAGAGACGGGTCACGCACACGGACATCTTAATTACCTTGAAGAAACGGGCGATCCTGCAACGGGCCTTCCAATTGGTGGAACCTCAGACAACTTGAAGGCTGCTGTTGCTGGCGAAACCTATGAATATACTGATATGTATCCCGGAATGGCTAAGACGGCTAGAGATGAAGGTTTTGAAGAAATAGCAGATTGGTTTGAAACGTTAGCCAAAGCCGAGCGTTCGCACGCGAATCGTTTTCAGCAAGCATTGGATAATTTGGATGGCTGATTTCAGCAATTTTTAATCATTGTTACGATTGCTGAAATTAAAATAATAAACTCAAGGGGTGAAATTTTTTCGCCCCTTTTTTTATCAATGGACAAAGAGTGAAGAAAATACGAGAAGGAAGCTTGGATGCTCCCATTCGTCATCCTGTTGACTGGCAAGGAGATGATTTCGATGATCCTAAGCTTTTGTTTGATGAACTGAAGCGAGTATTTGATATCTGTAGCAGTTGCCGCAGGTGTTTCAACCTTTGCGATGCTTTTCCGAAACTTTTTGATTTAGTGGATGAGACTCCAACTGGAGATGTCCATACTGTGGATGAGGATAAATTCTGGCAAGTTATAGATAATTGTTACTTGTGTGATACTTGTTTTAAAACTAAATGTCCTTACGTACCACCTCATGAATTCAATGTTGATTTCCCAAATTTAATGCTGAGGGCAAAAGCACTGAAATATAAAAAACAAGGTTCTACTGTCAGGGATAAAATACTCAGCAATCCAGAGAAGCTTTGCTCTATTGCTGGAATCCCGGTGGTTGCAGAAGCAGTAAATGCAACCAATAATTCAAAGTTAGGCCGACTGGTAGTTGAAAAAACTCTTGGCGTTGACCGTACAGCACCACGACCTAAGTTTCATCACAGAACTGCCAGAAAAAGACTTTTAAATTATTCCAAGAATAATGAAAACGTGAAACAAAATTCGAAAAACCCAGGGGTGGTATTGTTTTTGACTTGTTATGGCAACAACAATAACCCTGAGATTATTGAAGATACTGTAGCTTGTTTTGAACAAAACAATGTCCCGATTGTGTTTGCGTCTACAGAGAAATGTTGTGGCATGCCCAAGTTGGAACTCGGTGATATAAAATCAGTGGAAGCTGCAAAAAATATCAATATACCGGAACTCTACTCATGGGCAGTTGATGGCTGGAAGATTACTTCACCAATTCCCTCTTGTGTGCTTATGTTCAGACAAGAATTGCCTTCTCTTTTCCCAGAAGAGCAAGCAGTTAAAGCAGTATCAGAAGCCTTTGTAGATCCATTTGAATACTTGTATCAACTCAACAAAGAGGGAAATTTTAACAAAAATTTCAAATCTTCTTTGGGATCTGTTTTTTATCAAGTGCCTTGCCACTTGAGAGTGCAGAGTATTGGTTTAAAAACCCGCGATATCCTGGATATGATCCCTGAGACAAAAGTTACTCCCATAGAGAGATGTTCAGGTCATAACGGGACTTATGGAGTAAAAAAAGAATTTAGACAATCATCGGTAAAAATTGGAAAACCGGTCGCTCAAAAACTGGATCAGCAGCACTACAACCAATTTACATCCGACTGTCCAATGGCAGGTGCACAAATAGAAACAATTAGTTCAAATGAAGTTGGTTATTCGCACCCAATGACATTATTGAGAAAAGCCTACGAGATTTAGGAGGGTCAGTGCAGAAAAAGCTAACCATCGAGGATTTATATAGTCTAGAACAGTATTCAAGGATCAGAGAGTCATACAGAAAGGAAATTTTAGCCCATAAATTAGAGCGGAACTTGGTCGTCGGAAACCACGTCAGGTTGCTTTTTGAAGATCGAAAAACCATACAGTACCAAATTCAGGAAATGCTGCGTGTTGAGAAGATATTTGAACAGCAAGGCATACAGGATGAGTTGGATACCTATAATCCATTAATACCTGACGGCAGCAACTGGAAAGCGACTATGCTCATCGAATATCCTGAGCCTGAACAGAGGCAAAAAGCATTGTCTCTTTTGGTTGGCATTGAGGAACAGGTCTGGGTGAGGATTGATAATGGAGATAAGATTTTCGCCATAGCAGATGAGGATTTGGATAGAAGTACATCAGAAAAGACATCATCTGTTCATTTTTTACGCTTTGAATTAGCCACGAAGCAGGCCAATAATCTTGACTCATCGATGCCTATTACGACTGGAATTGATCACAATAATTACCGATATCAGACAGATATTTGCAAAGTTACCAAGGAATCAATTATAAAGGACCTTGATCAAACCTAGTTTCTTTAGAATAATTAAAAATCATGGCAAAAGAATACACCGCTTCCGATATTGAAGTATTAAGTGGGCTCGAACCTGTTCAGAAAAGACCCAGTATGTATACCGACACGGTGTGTCCCAATCATCTAGCTTACGAAGTCATTGATAACAGTGTGGATGAAGCAATTGCCGGGCATTGCAAGAAAATTTCCGTGATTCTGCATAAAGACGGTTCCCTTGAGGTTGCTGATGACGGCAGGGGTATGCCGGTTGACGATCACCCGGAAGAAAAGATTCCTGCAGTTGAGCTTATTTTGACAAGATTGCATGCAGGCGCAAAATTTTCCAATAAAAGTTACCGGTTTTCCGGTGGTCTTCACGGCGTTGGAGTCTCGGTGGTAAACGCACTTTCAAAAAACCTTGAGGTCTGGATAAAACGCGAGGGATGTGAATACAACCTTAGTTTTCAAAATGGAGAAAAAAAATCAGAACTGTTAGAAGTTGGGAATGTAGGCAAGGCCAATACAGGAACCACCATAAGGTTCTGGGCCAATGGGAAGTATTTTGACTCTGACCGGATCAATGTAAAGGATTTGAAACATAATTTGAGAGCCAAGTCGGTCCTGTGCCCCGGACTTCATATTAAATTCTCTGATGAAGAAACCGGTGAAGAAGTTTCATGGCAATATCAAGGCGGAGTCAATGAGTATTTATCTGAAGAATTAAAAGGGATTAATTGCATACCTTCCAAACCTTTCTATGGTAACAGCAGAGCTAAAAATGAGGAGGTCGAATGGAGTTTGACTTGGCCTGAAGAGGATTCCGATGGAATACAGGAATCCTACGTTAATTTAATTCCCACCAGACAAGGCGGAACCCATGTTTCAGGGTTTAGAAGCGGTTTGTCTGAGGCTATCAAAGACTTTGCCGAGTATAGAAGCCTGTTGCCAAGAGGCATTAAATTATCGCCAGAAGATGTTTGGTTTGGGATCAGCTTTATACTCTCCGTCCGCCTGGAAGAACCTCAGTTTGCCGGGCAGACAAAAGAGAAATTGAGATCTAGAAGTGCCACTGCCTATGTGGCGGGTGTTATCAAGGATGCCTTTACTTTGTGGTTAAACCAGCACCCCGAAGCTGGTGACCAGATCACATCACGTGCAATTCAAAATGCTCAGAAAAGAATCAAGAAGCATAAAAAAGTCAGGCGGAAAAAACACAGCGGTGGACCGATGTTACCGGGAAAATTAGCTGACTGCACCAGTGACGAACCGGATTTATGTGAGCTTTTTCTTGTTGAAGGAGACTCGGCAGGTGGTTCCGCTAAGCAGGCTCGCGATAGAAAGCACCAGGCAATTTTACCGCTTCGAGGTAAGATACTTAACAGCTGGGAGGTTGATGAGGCTAATTTATTATCTTCACAAGAGATCAGTAATATCGCAATGGCTTTAGGTGTTGATCCCGGTTCAGATAATCTGGAGAATCTCCGCTACGAAAAAATTTGTATTCTAGCTGATGCTGACTCCGATGGTCAGCATATTGCCACCTTAATATGTGCGCTGTTCGTAAAACACTTTCCTGAATTGGTTCGCAACGGTCATATTTTCGTCGCCATGCCGCCTCTGTATAGAATTGATGTTGGCAAACAGGTTTTTTACGCTTTGGATGACACTGAACGAGAAGCCCAGTTGAAAAAAATTAAAAAGAAAAAAACAAACGGAAAACTCACTGTTACTAGGTTTAAAGGCTTGGGTGAGATGAGCCCGGCCCAACTACGTGAAACAACCATGAAACTTGAAACCAGAAGACTGATACAATTAACCATCTCGGCTGAAGATGGCACCAATGAGATGCTTGATAAATTGATGGCAAAGAAACGGTATCCGGAACGCCGTAAATGGCTCGAAGAGAAGGGCAACCTGGCAGAAGTATAGTTATGGGCGATCAAAAGGAATTGGATTTTACCACTGGATCCAATGGCACTGCGATGGATACTCAACCGCTAAAGGATTTTGCGGAGAAAGCGTATCTGGATTATTCCATGTACGTCATACTGGATCGAGCATTGCCGTTCATCGGTGACGGTCTTAAACCGGTGCAAAGAAGGATCATCTACGCAATGTCGGAATTGGGTCTGTCGGCAAAATCCAAACCAAAAAAATCAGCAAGGACCGTGGGCGATGTTCTGGGAAAATACCATCCACATGGAGACACTGCTTGTTATGAGGCAATGGTTAGCATGGCACAGGACTTTTCTTACCGTTATCCCTTGATCATTGGTCAAGGCAACTGGGGATCTTATGACGATCCGAAATCATTTGCCGCCATGCGATACACGGAAGCAAAACTCAGTGCTTACACCAAACTCCTCTTGTCAGAATTAGGGCAAGGCACAGTGGATTGGAAACTAAATTTTGATGGAACCTTGAACGAACCGGTCTATCTTCCAGCACGATTGCCTAACCTTATATTGAATGGAGTGACAGGAATCGCTGTCGGCATGTCGACTGATGTGCCTCCGCATAACATTCGAGAAATAGCGACGCTTCTTGACAAATTAATCGTTAATCCTGAATTATCTATCGGCCAACTGTTGCGAAGTAAAAAATTCCAGGGACCAGATTTTCCATCAGGCGGTGAGATCATTACCCCTATTAGTGAAATTAAAAATATTTACAAAAAAGGGATAGGAACGATCAAAATCAGGGCGCGTTATCGAAAAGAAAAGGGCGCCATTGTTATTGATGAATTACCCTACCAAATCTCCGGGAACAAGATAATTGAGCAGATTGCCCTGCAAATGAAAGACAAGAAACTACCACTGGTAACCGACATCAATGATGAGTCGGATCACAAAACACCAATTAGGGTTGTGATTACACCCAAGTCATCAAGAGTCGATACCAATGAATTGATGAGTCATCTGTTTGCTACCACGGATCTTGAGAAGACAGTCAGAGTCAATATGAATGTAATCGGGATGGATGGTAAGCCTAAGATTTATGATTTAAAAGCCCTGTTAATGGAATGGCTTACATTCAGGTTTCAAACGGTCAGAAAAAGACTCGAGTTTCGCTTGAATGAAGTTGAGTCCCGGCTTCATATCCTCGAAGGATTGATGATTGTTTATCTAAATATTGACGAGGTTATCCGTATTATCCGAGAGCAGGAGAAACCTAAAGAAAAATTAATCAAAAAATTCAAACTAACCGACTTACAGGCAGAATCCATATTAAATCTCAGACTGAGAAATTTAGCCAAACTGGAGGAACAAAAGATTCAACTTGAGAAAGATGATTTGGAAACTGAGCAAAAAAGTCTGGTGAAGCTTCTCAAAAGCAAGAAAGAAATAAATCAGCTGATTCAAAAAGAAATTCTGGAGGATGTGAAAGAATTTGGAGATGATCGGAGGACAAAGTTTAACGAGGAGGCAGAGACCTCACAGGCGCTCCATGAAACTCAGTTGGCTTCCAGTGATCCGGTTACGATAGTTTTGTCACAAAGCGGTTGGGTTAGATCTGCCAAAGGATCTATTGATGATCCGGAGAATCTAAACTATAAAACCGGCGATGCCTATCTGACCTCGGCCAGAGGAAGGAGCAACCAGTTTACTGTATTCATTGACAGCACAGGACGAGTATACAGCATCGTTACAAACACGCTTCCATCGGCACGAAGTCAGGGTGAACCTTTATCGAGTCGACTTAATCCACCGGATGGAGCTACCTTTGCCGGTATTATGTCGGGCAACCCCAAAACTCAATGGCTGCTGGCAACGAGCAATGGATATGGATTTTTTGCAAAGGTCGGCGACTTGTATACAAAAAATAGGAAAGGAAAATCGTGTTTAAGAGTTACCGGCGGTGCCGATGTGCTCATTCCAGCCGATACCAGACAGACAGATTACCCAAAAAACACCTTGATCGCCGCTGCCAATTCTGCGGGTAAACTATTGATTTTCCCATCTGAACAAATCTTCGAGATGACCAAAGGCAAGGGCCTTAAAATTATTGGTATACCGCCAAAAAAATTCAAAGCAGGCAAGGAGAGACTGGTGTCGGTTGTTGTTTTGAATCCCAATGATTCTTTGCGTGTCTATAGCGGTAAAAAACCGAAGATCATCAGACCCGATGAGTTTCATACTTTCCTGAGTGACAGAGGTAAAAGAGGACGTTCTGTCCCACCGTTTAAAAAACTGGATTCATTGGCTATAGAGCCTAAATAAACTTCACATCAGGAGTTTTTGTTATGTCAACCTACAGTAGCAGTGATTTTAGATCCGGTTTGAAGGTATTAATTGATGGTCAACCCTACACCATTCTTGAATCTGAATTCAACAAGCCAGGTAAGGGACAAGCATTCAATAAACTAAAGCTGAAGAATCTGAAAAACGGCAAAGTTCTGGAAAAAACAGTAAAAATCGGAGTCAGTCTTGAGCAGGCCGATGTAGTGCTCAGGGACATGCAATACCTCTACAATGACGGTAACCAATGGCATTTCATGGATATGGAATCTTATGAGCAATTCCCGGCTTCTCTTGAGGCAATCCAGAATGCAAAGCAATGGCTCAAGGAGGAGGCCATCTGTATGGGGACTCTGTGGAATAATGAACTTATTACACTGGAGCCTCCCAATTTTATCGAGGTCAAGGTTATAAAAACAGATCCTGGTTTACGGGGAGACACAACACAGGGTGCTTTTAAGCCAGCGCAAATTGAGACCGGAGCAAAACTCAGAGTGCCCCTGTTTATTAACCAGGACGAATACATCAAGGTAGATACAAGAACCGGTGAGTACGTTTCGAGGGTAAAGGGATGAAATGCAATGCAATCTAAAATTATTTATTATTTAATCGTTATCCTGCTGTTGATCGCAATATTTCTAGGAGTCAAAAACATCCTATCACCGTTTTAAATTCATTATTTTAGCGATCATCTTCCTGGTCTTTTTCAGAGGGCGAATTTCGTTTGCTGAAGTAGCTGAATGATTTGATTAGCAGCACAATGACCAAGATCAATATCACAATCATGCCTTCCATCTGAATTTCCCAAAAATTATTTTCCTTGATTAACATTACTCCAACAATTGCAAAGGCTCAAGTTTGCTTATCAATCTACGGACCTATCGCTAGCTTTTGAATTGTATAAAAGCTATCGAGTTGTAATTACATGGATGGAAGAGAGGATGAAATGGAAGACAGTTTCTTTCAAACAATTAGATTTATTACTAAACCTTATTGCAGACAGCTAAAGAACAGCAAGGTTGAATTTTATCTTGAAGAAGATAGATACAAGAGTAAAAGCTGATGGAAACAATAGTAAAAACTGTCCATCAAATAAGATCATTATTCAATTGATTATGATCAATTTTTGATTGTAGAAATTATGTTAATC